>CAYJPU010000002.1:0-83636 GCA_964372105.1 uncultured Undibacter sp. | reverse complement strand
GACCCTGCATGTGGTAGATGAATTGGCGGCCGTTCATTGCGCTTTTAAACCCTGCGTTTCCGGCCCGAATCCGGCCATGCGCACGGGCGCACGCCACCGGACACGGTTGTCAGGAAATTCGCTGCTGATGTAGCGAGGGGAACCCGAAAGGGCAAGCGGCCCCCTCCCATCGGGCGGCCTCGGTCCCTAGCGGCCTCATGCTGAGGAGCGTCGCATAGCGACGCGTCTCGAAGCATGGGGCCGGCTCATCCTTGGAGACGCGGCCTTCGGCCGCTCCAAGGATGAGGCGGCAGGGACGCTCCGCCCCGGCAAGCTTTCAGAAAGCTTGATGACAAACTCCGATCAGTTTTCCTCAATTCGAACCCGGTTTTAACTCCCCGGCGCCATCATGGCCCATGAACCTCGCCGCCCGTCGGGGCGACGAAAGGTATGCGGGACGAAGCGCCCGCCATCGTCGTCGAGTGGGGAGTGCGTCATGAGCAGAGCCATTACAGCGATTTCCGGGTCCGTGGCCTGGCCCTTGGCCAGCGCCGGACGCTATCTCGCGGCCTTCTGGCAGGAGGTGACGCGCGACGCGCTGCGGCCCTACCGGCCCGAGCAGCACTACATGCGCGGCCCCGGCCCCGCCTGGCAGGCCAAGCACGGCCGGCGGCCGGACTGAGCCGCCAGCGCCATCGCTTTCAATCTCCGTCATTCCGGGACGCCGCGAAGCGGCGGGCCCGGAATGACAAAGAGGTATTGCCGCCCTAATCTGCCGCCGCCCGGACGATCCGGGCGCCAGCAAAAGGGTTCAGGCGCATGGTGCGGGTGGCAGTTCTCGACGATTACCAGAACGTGGCGCTGAGCTACGCCGACTGGTCCCCGGTCGCCAAGGACGCCGAGGTCAAGGTTTTCACCACGCCGTTCGCCAGCGAGGCCGAGGCGATCAAGGCCCTGCAGGGTTTCACCGTCGTCGCCGGCATGCGCGAGCGCACGCCGTTCCCACGCCGGGTGATCGAGGCGCTGCCCGACCTCAAGCTCCTGATCACCACCGGCGCCAAGAACAATTCTTTCGACGTCAAGGCGGCGGCCGAGCGCGGCGTTACCGTCTGCGGCACCGGTACCGTCGGCAACCCGACCACCGGCATCGTGTTCGGCCTGATGCTGGAATTGACCCGCAAGATCGGTTTCGAGAACGCCCGCATGAAGGCCGGCGAGCCGTGGCAGGTCACCATCGGCCAGGACCTTGAGGGCCTGACGCTCGGCATCGTCGGCTTGGGCAAGCTCGGCCAGCGCGTCGCAGGCGTTGCCAAGGCCTTCGGCATGAAGGTCATCGCCTGGAGCCAGAACCTGACGCCGGAGAAGGCCAAGGAGGCCGGCGTCGAGTTCGCCAGCCGCGAGGAGCTGTTCGCCAAGGCCGACTTCGTCACCATCCATTACCAGCTCGGCGAGCGCTCGCGCGGGCTGATCACCGGCGCCGACATCGCGCGCATGAAACCATCCGCCTACCTCATCAACACGGCGCGCGCGCCGATCGTCGATCAGGCCGCGCTGTTGAGGGCGTTGCAGGACAGAAAAATCGCCGGCGCCGGCCTCGACGTGTTCGAGACCGAGCCGCTGCCCACCGACCATCCGTACCGCAAGCTCGCCAACGTCGTGATCACGCCGCACCTCGGCTACGTCAGCGAGCAGAACTACCGCAAATACTATCCCGACATCGTCGAGGACATCCGCGCCTTCCTCGACGGCAAGCCGGTGCGGGTGATCGCGCCATAGATTTCAACGCGCGTGATTGGCGCGCTACGCGCGCGCCGGCTCCTGTCGTCGTTATTTTACCGACCACCGTAGGAAACTACTTCTCCAAATTTATTGTAATTCGCGACATTAGTTATAAACGGACAATTGCCTGTGCATGTACCACCGGCGGCCTAGCCAGGACGCAATGGTTCGGCAGAGTGGCCCGTCTTTCAAATTCGGGGTCACGTCATGCACACGCAAAGCCACACCGTCGAGCTGCCCGCGGTCGCGCACTTCGGCCGGCGCAAGGTTGCGCCGCGCGCCTGCATCGCCGACAGCAAGGAGCACATCAGCAAATTCCTGCGCGACGCGCTGGACGAGCTGGGCTTCATCGCCAGCGACTGCGCGCCGGACGACGACGTGCCGCGCCTGCTGGCCGAGCGGCTGCCGGACCTGTTCGTGCTCGGCTTGTCGGCGGGCGGCGTTGCCGCCAGCCTGACGCTCGAAGCGCTGGCCGCCTCGGCCTTCGACGGCAAGGTGCTGGTCTTCGGCCAGCGCTCCTCGCCGATGGTGGCGGCGATCCTGGCGCTCGGCGAAGAGCTCGGCCTTTCAATGCTGCCGCTGCTGCCGACGCCGTTTCGCGACAGCGACCTGCGCGAGCGCGTCGCTCTCTTGTTGCCGATGGAGGCGCCGCCCAGCCCGCCGGTGCATGTCGCCGAAGCGCTGCATGCCCGCTGGCTTGAGCTCTGGTATCAACCGAAGATCGACATGCGCTCGCTGACGTTCAACGGCGCCGAGGCGCTGGTGCGGATGCGTCATCCGACCTGGGGCATCGTGCCGCCGGCCTGTTTCATCCCGGACGCCGACGATCCGCATTTCGGCGCCCTATCCGACTTCGTGACGGCGCAGGCCGGGCACGACTGGCGCTATTTCTTCGAAGAATACGGACCGCTCTCGCTGTCGATCAACCTGCCGCTGGGTTACTTCCGCGATCCCGCGGCGATCGAGAATTTGAGCCGGCACCTGCCGAAGCATCCCGCTTTCGAAGGGCTGATCGTGGAGATCAACGCGCCCGAGCTCGTGCAGAATCTGCCGCTCGCCACCAAGGTCGCGCGCGCGCTGCAACTGCACAATATCGGGACCTCGATCGACAATGTCGGTGCCGACTGGCCGATGCTGCTGACGCTTGAGGAATTTCCGTTCGTCGAGATCAAGGTCGATCGCGCCTTCGTCACCGGCTGCGCCGACGACCGCCTGAAGCAATCGACCTGCCGCCGCATCGTCGAGCTGGCCGACGGCGCCGGTGCGCGCACGGTGGCCGAAGGCGTCGAAACCCGCACCGACTTCCTGACCGCGCGCGAGCTCGGCTTCGACACGGTCCAGGGCTTTTTCTTCGCCAAGCCGATGGAGCCGCACAAATTCGCGCGACGGGTGTTGGGCAAGCCTGTCATCATTCAGGAATGAGCGGGAATCTGCCGCAAAACAATCACAGTTCCACCGCGTAAATGCGTGAACCATTCTCCGGCAGTAACGTTGGTTCGGAGGCTCAACGCCGAACAGGAGAACATCATGACCAACAAACTTCTCGCGCTTGCCGCCGCCGCCGGAATGGTCGCGGGGCTTACCACCGGTGCAATGGCGCAAAGCACGACATCGCCTGGCCTGCAGATGCAGGAAAAGGGCTCCGTGACCGGTTCACCCGGCGCCTCAGGCTACGCGCCCGGCCAACAGATGCAGGAGAAGGGTTCGGTGAAGGGAACGACCGGAGCGTCCGGTTATGCCCCGGGACAAAACAGCACCACGGGTGCGACGATCAACTCGAACACTGACGTGAAGGCCGGCGGCGCGAAAGCCAAGACCGGCGTCAGCGGCGGTGCCAAGATCAAATAGCTCCGATTTGAATCGGACAAGAGGCCGCCGTAAGGGCGGCCTCTTTTGTTGGCCCATCACAAGCGAAGAAGTTTCGCCGCGTTGTTGTAGGCAACGTCGGCGCGCAGGTCCTCGGCGATGGCGACGCTGTCCATGAAGTGGCCGGCTTCCTCCGCGTCCTCGAACGGATAGTCGGCGGCGAACATCACCTTGTCGCGGCCGAGCGCGTCGACCGCGCAGCGCAGCGGCTCGGCCGCATAGACGCCTGACACCGTCACCACGATGTTATCCTTGATGTATTGCGACGGCGCTTTGGCAAGCTTCACGCCATAGAGCTTGGCACGGCTGTCGAAGCGCGACAGCAGATAGGGCAAGGTCTCGCCCATGTGGCCGAGGCCGACGCGCGCCTTCGGGAAGCGGTCGAACAGCCCGCCGAACACCAGGCGAAGCGCGTGCGAGCCGGTCTCGAAGCCCCACTCCCAGGTGGCGCGGCGCAGCGCCGGCACGCCGTTGAGCACCGGCGCCGGCACCAGCGGATCGGTCGGATGGATGTAGACGACGGCGCCGAGCGCTTCTGCGCGTTCCCAGAACGGCGCCAGCGACGGATCGTCGAGATACATGCCGTTGGTGTGGCCGTTGATCATGGCGCCGGCGAACTTCAGGTCGCCCATGCAGCGTTCGAGTTCGGCGGCGGCGCCCTTCGGATCCTGTACCGCGATATGGGCAAAGCCCGAATAACGGTCCGGCCGCTTCTGGATTTCCACAGCCAGAAAATCGTTGGACTCGCGCGCCTTCCTGGTGGCGATCGCCGGATCGCGCTCGGCCTGCACGCCGGGACCGGAGATCGACAGCACGCTGCGGGCGATGCCGGCTTTGTCCATCGTCTCAAGACGCAAATCGCCGAAGTCCGTCAGGCACTTGTACAGACGCTCGACGACGGGCGGGGCCACTTCGGTCATGGTCGGCCGCCAGTAATCGACGAGGCCGGGCGACAGGAAATGTTCTTCGAGTGCGATCTTCTGAACCATGCGTTTCCTCATCGTTTGTCTTCGTGTTGCTGCAGTGCAGCAACGATTGCCGATTTTTTCGCTTTCGACTGTACCGTATATTGAGCTAATGTGTCCCACGATGCAAGGCGGCTGAGACCGCCGGCAAAGAGCAAAGAGTAAGTAGGCGGAAGCGTCTCATGAGCAGGCTCGTCACCAACGACAAGTCCCAGGTGCAGGTGATCGCGCGCGCGGCCACGATTCTGCGCGCGCTGGAAGACGAGAACGGGGGCCTGAGCCTCGGCCAGATCGCGCAGCGCGTGAACCTGGCGCGCTCCACCGTGCAGCGGATCGTCGCCGCGCTCGAAACCGAAAAGCTGGTGATCGCGGCGACGCCGAACGGGCGCGTGCGCCTCGGCCCGACCATCATGCGGCTGGCTGCTTCGGTGCGCAGCGACTTCATCGCGCTGGCGCGGCCGTTCCTGGAGCGGCTGTCGAGCGAATTGCAGGAGACCGTCGACCTCTCGACGGTCAAGAAAGACCATCTGGTGTTCATCGACCAGGTGATCGGCTCGCAGCGCCTGCGCACGGTATCGGCCGTCGGCGAAACCTTCCCGCTCTATTGCACCGCCAACGGCAAGGCCTATCTGGCGCAGCTGTCCGACGCCGCGGTCGAGGCCCTGCTCGGCCGCGTCTACGAGCCGCGCACGCCCAAGACCATCACCCGGATCGAACCGCTGCTCGCCGAACTTCGAACCGTGCGCCGCACCGGCGTCGCCTTCGACCGCGAGGAGCACACCGCCGGCATCTGCGCCGCCGGCGTCGCGCTGCACGACCCGCTCGGCAACGCGGTGGCGGTCTCGGTGCCGGTGCCGAGCCAGCGCTTCACGGCCCAGCAGACGCTGTTCGCCGACCGCCTGCTCGCCACCAAGCGGAGCATGGAAATGCACATGAATGCTTCCGCCGCGTGAGCAGCGGAAACGACCGACCTGAAACCGACCAACGACAAGCGCGCGTCGCGCACAACAAAAGGAGAATGCCGTGGCCAAGAAAATTCGCGGCGTGATGTTCGAAGAAAACCTCAAGAACAGCATGGGGCTGGAATTCGTCAACCTGTCCCACCGCTTCGGCTACCAGTCCCCGAACTGGCCGTATTTCGAGGACGTGAAGATCGAGCGCATCCACTACATGGCGAAGTCGGGTGTGCTGTCGCAGCGCATCACCACGTCGATGCACAACACCACGCATATCGACGCGCCGGCGCACGTCATCCAGGGCACGCCCTTCATCGACGAGGTGCCGCTGCCGCACTTCTTCGGCTCCGGCATCGTGGTGTCGATCCCCAAGAAGAAATGGGAACCGATCACCTACGACGACCTCGAGAAGGCCGCCGGCAAGGTGGTGCGTCCGCGCGACGTGGTGATCGTCAACACCGGCTGGCATCACCAGTACGAGGACTCGGAAGACTATTTCTGCCGCGCGCCCGGCTTCGTGCCGTCGGCGGCCGATTGGTTCATCGAGAAGAAGGTCAAGGTGATCGGCCACGACACCCAGGCCAACGACCATCCGCTCGCCACCGCCATCGGCCCGCAGCGCAACGGCCCCTTACATCCGCATCTCGAAAAGGAATACTACGAGTGGTCCGGCGGCCGCGACTGGAAGGACGACTTCCCGGAGTGGGAACCGGTGCACCGCAAGATCTTCCAGGCCGGCATCATGGGCATCGAGAACGTCGGCGGCGACCTCGACAAGGTCACCGGCAAGCGCGTGACCTTCGCCTATTTCCCGTGGAACTGGGACCGCGGCGACGGCTGCATCGTGCGCCTGGTCGCCATCACCGATCCCACTGGCAAGTATCGCATCGAACGCGGGAGGAAGTTCTAATGCACGTCAAGCGCTTCAAGGACGCCAAGCCTTACGAGGCGTCGAACCACCGCGGCTACTCGTCTCTGCGCCTGTTCGGCGCCGAGGCCGGTGGCACCAAGGGCCTCGTGTTCGGCTACTCGCACTTCCTGCCGGGCGGCGGCGCCGGTCCCGACGCCTCGCCGCCGGAGAAGGTCTACTTCGTCCTCTCGGGCGAATTGACCGTCATCGTCGACGGCAAGGAGACGGTGCTCAAGGCCAACGACAGCTGCGTGATCGAGCCGAACGAAACCCGCGAGATCATCAACCGCGGCAACGAAGTGTGCTCGATCGTCGTCGCGGTCGCGATGCCGCCGGCGGGTAAGTAACGGCGTAACAACAAACACGGTGTCATCGCCCGCGCAGGCGGGCGATCCAGTAACCACCGCGGTTCGTGATTACTGGATGCCCCGCCTTCGCGGGGCATGACAGCGGAGAGGAAACACCATGTCCGAAGCCTTCCTGAAAAACCCCCTTGGCCTGTTCGACATCAAGGGCAAGACCGCCATCGTCACCGGCGCCTCCGGCGCTTTCGGCGCGCTGTCGGCGAAAACGCTGGCCGGCGCCGGCGCCAACGTCGTGCTGGCGGCCAGCAAGCAGGATGAATTGAAGAAGGTGGCGGCGGAATGCGAGGCGCTCGGCGCCAAGGCCGCGGTCGTCGCGCTGCGGCCGTCGTCGGAAGAAAACTGCGACAAGATCGTCGCCACCGCGGTCTCAACATTCGGCGGCGTCGATATCCTGGTGGTCGCCTCGGGCCTGAACAAAGTGGCCAAGATCGTCGACCAGAAGCCGGAAGACTTCCTCGACGTCATGGACGCCAACGTCACGCAGTCGTGGCTGATGGCGCGCGCGGCCGGCAAACAGATGCTTGCTCAAGGCCGCGGCGGCAAGGTGATCCTCACTTCGTCGGCGCGCGGGCTCTTGGGCCATCCGGCCGGCTACAGCGCCTATTGCGCGTCGAAGTCGGCGGTCGACGGCATCACCAAGGCGCTCGGCTGCGAATGGGGCGACACCGGCATCACCGTGAATGCGCTGGGCCCGACCGTGTTCCGCTCGCCGCTGACGGCGTGGATGTACGAGGACACCGAGCGAGCGCAGACGGTGCGCAAGGGCTTCCTGGCGCGCGTGCCAAAGAGCCGCCTGGGCGAGCCGGAAGACCTCGCCGGGCCGCTGCTGTTCCTCGCCTCCAAGGCGTCGGACTTCTACACCGGTCACATCCTCTACGCCGACGGCGGCTACACGGCGGGGTGATGTCTTGTTTGTGACACGCATCGAACCGTGCGTGTCCCGGGCGCAGCGCAGCACGAAGTGGTGCGCTGCAGACCCGGGACCCCGCTTTCTCGCTGTATCAAGGAACCGGGATCCCGGATCAGCGGTGCACCGCTTCGCTACGCTACGCGCTGCACTGCGTCCGGGACACGAGACGGAGAGCGCGTAGGACATGGCGACAACCAAACCCAAAATCGCCGTCATCGGCGCCGGGCTCATGGGGCACGGCATCGCGCAGGTGTTCGCGCTCGCCGGCCATGACGTCACGATCTACGACTCGTTCGCGGCTACGCTGGCGACGGCGAAGGAGCGCATCCTCACCAACCTGCGCGACCTCGGCGACGACCAGAACGCGGTCGACCGCGTGACGCCGGAAGGCGACCTCGCCAAGGCGGTGCGCGACGCCGACTACGTGGTCGAGGCGGTGCTGGAAGATCTGCCGCTCAAGCAGAAGCTGTTCGCCGAGATCGAGCCGCACGCGCGGCCGGACGCCATCCTGGCCAGCAACACCTCGGTCATCCCGATCACCGCCATCATGCAGGGCCTGACGCGGCGCGAGCGCGCGCTCGGCACGCACTGGTGGAACCCGCCTTATCTGGTGCCGCTGGTCGAGGTGATCGAGACGCAGTGGACGAGCGCAGAGGCGATTGCCTTCACGATGAAGCTGCACGCCAACGCCGGCAAGAAGCCGGCGCACGTGAAGAAGGACGTGCCGGGCTTCATTGGCAACCGGCTGCAACACGCGCTGTGGCGCGAGGCGATATCGCTCGTTGAGAACGGCATCTGCGACGCCGAGACCGTCGACACCGTCATCAAGGCCGCCTTCGGCCGCAGGCTCGCCGTGCTCGGCCCGTTGGAAAACGCCGACATGGTCGGCACCGACCTGACGCTGGCAATTCACAGGACCGTCCTGCCCGATATCGACAGCCGGCCGGGCCCGTCGCCCTATTTGGAAAAGCTGGTCAAGGACGGCAAGCTCGGCTTCAAGAGCGGCGAAGGCTTCCGTAAATGGAGCCCGGAGCAGCAGGCGGCGTTACGCTCGACAGTTCTGCAGCATCTTAAAAAGGCCCGCGCGTTAGACACCTGACCCGCGCGCATACAGAGGAGGAGACTATGACCGAACGCAAGACCATCTCTCGCCGGACGCTTGTCAAGACCGGCATCGGCGCCTTGGCAGCCGCGCCCGCGGTGATGCGCGTGCTGCCGGCGGAAGCGCAAACCGCCGTCATCAAGATCGGCCACGTCAGCCCGCGCACCGGCCCGCTCGCCGGCTTCGGCGAGGCCGACGGCTTTATCCTCGAACAGGTGCGCGGCATTCTCGCCAAGGGCCTGCAAAACGGCGGCAAGACTTACAAGGTCGAGATCATCTCCAAGGACAGCCAGTCGAGCGCCAGCCGCGCCTCGGAAGTGGCGAGCGAATTGATCCTCGGCGACAAAGTCAATCTCATCGTCGCTTCGGCCACGCCCGACACCACCAATCCGGTCGCAGACCAGGCCGAAGTCAACGAGGTGCCTTGCATCACCACCAACTGTCCGTGGCAGCCTTATTTCTTCGGCCGCAAGGGCGATCCGAAGAAGGGCTTTACCTGGACCTATCATTTCTTCTGGGGCCTGGAAGACGTCATCGGCGCGTTCCTGGCGTTGTGGGACGGCCTGCCGACCAACAAGGTGGTCGGCGGCCTGTTCCCCAACGACGCCGACGGCAATGCCTGGGGCGATCCCAAGCTCGGCCTGCCGCCGGCGCTGGCCGCCGCCGGCTACAAGCTGCTCGATCCCGGCCGCTATCAGGTGATGAACAACGACTTCACCTCGCAGATCTCGGCCTTCAAGGCGGCCGGCGCGGAAATCGTCACCGGCAACATGATCCCGCCGGACTTCGCGACCTTCTGGTCGCAAGCGGCGCAGCAGGGCTTCAAGCCGAAGATCGTCACCATCGGCAAGGCGCTGCTGTTCCCGTCCGTCATCGACTCGCTCGGCGCGCGCGGCAACGGGCTAACCAGCGAGATCTGGTGGACGCCGAACCACCCGTTCAAGTCGGGCCTCACCGGCCAGAGCGGCAAGGACCTCACCGACGGCTACACCAAGGCCTCGAACCGGCCGTGGACGCAGCCGATCGGCTTCCAGCACGCGCTGTTCGAGGTGGCGATCGACGTGCTCAAGCGCGCCAAGAACCTCAACGATCCGAAGTCGATCCTCGAGGCCATCACGGCGACCAACTACCAGTCGATCGTCGGTCCGATCCAATGGACCGGCCAGCCGGTGAAGAACGTCACCAAGACGCCGTTGGTCGCCGGCCAGTGGCAGCGCAAGAACGGCAAGTTCGAGCTGGTGATCGCCGAAAACAAGACCGCGCCGAACATCCCGACCGGCGGCAAGCTGCAGCCGTTGAGCTGAGCCGCAACAGCAGACTGTCATCGCCCGCGCAAGCGGGCGATCCAGCACTCCCTGACGCACGCATCTTATCGCCGGCTTCGGTGAGTACTGGATGCTCCGCTTGCGCGGGGCATGACACTGCGGAGCAATACGAGCGCTATGGCACCCATCCTCGCACTGGAAAACATATCGAAACGCTTCGGCGCCGTGGTGGTCGCCGACGGCATTGATCTGTCGCTCGGTGACGGCGAGGCGCTCGGCATCCTCGGGCCGAACGGCGCCGGCAAGACCACGTTGTTCGGGATAGTGACCGGCACGGTACAGCCGGACGCCGGCCGAGTCGTGTTCGCCGGCGAGGACATCACCCATTTGCCGCCGCAGCGGCGCTGCCGGCTCGGGCTGGCGCGCTCGTTCCAGATCCCGCAACCGTTCTCCGGCATGACGGTGTTCGAGAACGTCGTGGTGGCGGCGGCCTTCGGCAACGGCGAACGCGAGAAGGCGGTGTACGACCGCTGCGCCGAATTGCTGGCACGCTGCGGGCTCGCGGCCAGGGCCAACCAGCGCGCCGGCGGGCTGACGCTGCTCGACCGCAAGCGCCTCGAACTGGCGCGCGCGCTGGCGACCAAACCGCGCGTGCTGCTGCTCGACGAGGTGGCCGGCGGGCTGACCGAGCACGAATGCGCGACGCTGGTCGACCTGATCAAGGACGTGCGCGCCGGCGGCGTCTCGATCGTGTGGATCGAGCACGTCGTGCACGCGCTGCTCGCCACCATCGACCGGCTGGTGGTGCTGCACGGCGGCAAGTTGATCGCGCAAGGCGATCCGCAGACGGTGATCAAGAGCCCGCAGGTGGCGGAGATCTACATGGGGATCGCCGCCGATGCGTAGTAATTGCCGGTCATTCCGGGACGCCGCGCAGCGGCGAACCCGGAATCCAGAAACAAGCACTGAATGTGTGCTTGGATTCCGTCTTCACGCGCTGCGCGCGCGCCGGGGTGGGCTGCGCGGCATGACAAAAAAATTCACCCCCTCCCGACCGCCTTCGCTTGCGCTCCGGCGGTCGACCTCCCCCCTCCAGGGTGAGGTGAAGGAAGAAGGCGGCGCCGATGCCTGATCCCCTCCTCCACGTCGAGACGATCGACGCCTTCTACGGCGACTTCCAGGCGCTGTTCGGCGTATCGCTCACCGTCGAGCCCGGCCAAGTGGTGGCCGTGATCGGCGCCAACGGCGCCGGCAAGAGCACGCTGTTGAGAAGCATCGCCGGGCTGATGCCGCCGCGCCGCGGCGACATCGTGTTCGACGGCGCGCGCGTCGGCGCGCTGCCGGCCTTCGATGTGGTGAAACGAGGCATCGCGCTGGTGCCGGAAGGCCGCCGGCTGTTTCCCTCGCTCAGCGTCGAGGAAAATCTCTTGATCGGCGGCCAATCGAAGCGCCCCGGGCCGTGGACGCTTCAACGCATCTACGGCCTGTTCCCAGTGCTGGCCGAGCGGCGGCATCTGCCGGCGACCGCACTGTCCGGCGGCCAGCAGCAAATGGCCGCCATCGGCCGCGCGCTGATGTCGAACCCGCGCCTGCTCTTGTGCGACGAGATCAGCCTGGGGCTGGCGCCGATCGTCGTGCGCGACATCTATGCGCAACTGCCGGCGATCGTCGGCGAAGGCCTGTCGCTGATCATCGTCGAGCAGGACATCATGCAGGCGCTGCGCGCCGCGAGCCACGTCTACTGCCTGCAGGAAGGCCGCATCGCGCTGCACGGCAAGGCGGGCGAGCTGACGCGCGAATCCATCTCAGCCGCGTATTTCGGGGTGTGAGGGGATGATGAAGCAGCAACAAATTCAAGCTGTCATCCCGGACGAGCGCGTAGCGCGAGAGCCGGGATCCAGTACTCCGCAGTCTATCGATGGGCTGCGGAGTACTGGGTCCCCATCGCAAGTCGGCTATAGCCGACTTGCGCACTATACGTGGCAGACATCGTGTATACCCGATGTCTGCGCGCGGGGACGACAACAACCAATACCGTGCCCATGACCCTCTGGCTCAACATCATCCTGCAAGGCGTGCTGATCGGCGGGCTCTACGCCATGTTCGCGGCCGGGCTGTCGCTGATCTTCGGCGTCATGCGGCTCGTCAACATCGCACACGGCGACCTGATCGTGCTCGCCGCTTACGTCGCGCTGATGGTGACGACGACCATCGGGCTCGATCCCTTAACCTCGCTGCTGCTGGTGGTGCCGGCGATGGCGCTCATCGGCTACGCGCTGCAACGCGGCTTGTTGAACCGCACGCTCGGCGACGACCTGCTGCCGCCGCTGCTGGTGACCTTCGGCCTGTCGATCATCATCCAGAACGGCCTGCTGGAGCTGTTCACCGCCGACAGCCGCAAGCTGCAAGCAGGCGCGCTCGAGGTGCAGACCGTCGAACTCGTGCAAGGCGTCTGGATCGGCGCGCTGCCGTTCATCCAGTTCGTGGTCGCGGTCGCGGTGATCGCCGGCTTGCAGATGCTGTTCTACCGCACCGCGCTCGGTCGCGCCTTCCGCGCCACCTCCGACGACCAGGCGGTGGCGCAACTGATGGGTCTCGACACCCGGCATGTGTTCGCGATGGCGATGGCGCTGTCGCTCGCCGTCGTCGCCATCGCCGGCGTGTTCCTGGCCGTGCGCGCCAATTTCGATCCCTCGATCGGGCCGGCGCGGCTGATCTTCGGCTTCGAGGCCGTGATCATCGGCGGCCTCGGCAGCCTGTGGGGCACGCTGATCGGCGGCGTCATCCTCGGCGTGTCGCAGGCGATCGGCGCGCAGATCGATCCCGGCTGGCAATTGCTCGCCGGCCACATCGCGTTCCTCGTCATCCTAGCGCTGCGGCCGCAGGGCTTTTTCCCGAAGGTGTCGCATTGATCACGGTCGAGCACGCTACGCGGTCGAGCCGCATCGGGGTCGCGCTGATCGTTCTGACGATGGCGGTGCTCGCCACCGCGCCCGCCTGGGCCGACCGCCAGACGCTGCGGCTCCTCGCCGAGATGTTCACCTTCGTGGCGCTGGCGAGCCTGTGGAACCTGCTCGCCGGCTATGCCGGGCTGGTGTCGGTCGGCCAGCAGGCCTTCGTCGGCTTCGGCGGCTACGTGCTGTTCGCGCTCGCCATGCTGGCGGGCGTCCACCCGATCCTCGCCATCTTCATCGCCGGGCCGGTCGCGGCATTGGTCGCCGTGCCGGTGGCGGCGCTGATTTTCCGGCTGCGCGGCGCCTACTTCGCCATCGGCACCTGGGTGGTGGCGGAAGTGTTCCGGCTGCTGGCGTCGCAGATTTCGGTGCTCGGCGGCGGCTCCGGCATCAGCCTGCCGGCGGCGGTGGTAATCGCGATGGCGCCGACCCGGCAAATGCGCGAATTCGAAACCTATTGGCTGGCGCTCGGGCTGACGGTGCTGATCCTCGTCGCCATCGTCACATTGCTGCGCTCGCGCCACGGCCTGGCGCTCACCGCCATCCGCGACAACGAACTGGCCGCGCGCAGCAACGGCATCGACGTCGGCCGCATCAAACTGATCGTCTACGTGCTGGTGGCCGCCGGCACCGCGATGATCGGCGGCATGGCGTTCCTGATGAAGCTGCGGATCTCGCCCGACACCGCCTTCAGCGTCAACGACTGGACCGCCTTCGTCATCTTCATCACCGTCATCGGCGGCATCGGCCGCATTGAAGGGCCGATCATCGGCACCATCATCTTCTTCGTGATGCGGCAGACGCTGTCCGACCTCGGCAGCCTCTATCTGCTGATCATGGGCGCGGTCGCCATCGTCGTGATGCTGTGGGCGCCGAAGGGCCTGTGGGGCCTCGTCGCCGAGCGCTTCGGCTGGCAGGCGCTGCCGCTGCAACGCCGGCTGGTGATGACGCCCGCAGCAGGCATCAAAAAAGAGACGATGCCGGAGTCGAAAGCATGAGCCCGATCATCGACATCTATTGCCACATCTTTCCCGATCGTTTCTTCCAGGAAATGACCAAGGTGGCGCCGAACCTGACCAACATCGGCAAGCGGTTGCGCGGCATCACCAAGCTGTTCGACTTAGAGGCCCGCTTCAAGGAGATGGACGCGTTCGGCGACTACCGCCAGATCATCTCGCTGCCGAACCCGGCGATCGAGGATATTGCCACGCCGGAAGTCGGCCTCAACCTCGCGCGCATCGCCAACGACTCGATGGCCGAGCTGTGCCGGAAATATCCCGAGCGGTTCCCCACGTTTGCCGCCGCGCTCTGCCTGACCGACATCGAAGGCTCGGTCGCCGAGGCGCGGCGCGCCATCAAGGATCTCGGCGCGCGCGGCGTACTGCTCTACACCAACGTCGCCGGCGAGCCGCTCGACGATCCGAAATTCGAGCCGATCTTTGCCGCGATCGCCGAGCTTGACGCCGTCATCTGGCTGCATCCGGTCGGCACCGCGTCGATGCCCGACTATCCGGCCGAGAAGAAATCGCGCTTCGAGATGTGGTGGTGCTTCCACTGGCCCTACGAGACCTCGGTCGCCATGGTGCGGATGGTGTTCTGCGGCCTGCTCGACCGCCATCCGAAGCTGAAGATCGTCACCCACCATCTCGGCGGCATGATCCCCTATTACGACGGCCGGGTCGGGCGCGGCCTCGACGTGCTGGGCCAGCGCACCTCGGACGAGGACTATTCGAAGATCCTGCCGTCGCTGAAGCGGCCGCACATGGACTACCTGCACGACTTCTACGCCGACACCGCGATGTTCGGCGGCGGCGTGCACGCCATGCGCTGCGGCTATGAGTTCTTCGGCGCCGACCGCGTGGTGTTTGCGACCGACACGCCGCTCGGGCCGATCGCCCCCACCATCGAGACGGTCAAAAAGCTCGGGCTTGCGCCGGCGGACGAGCGCAAGCTGTTCTGCGGCAACGCCGAGAAGCTGTTGAATATGAGGTTCGGCTAGTGGTCCTCACCCGCTCGTCCCCGCGTAAGCGGGGACCCAGCGCTGGATTCCCGCTTGCGCGGTAATGAGCGGAGTACATGGCCGATGCAGAGACCGAATACGTTATGCGCTAGTGTTTCTTGTCGACGTCGCTCGCCCCGGTGATGCCGGGATTGAACGACGGCGGATCGCTGGCCGGGAAGCTGTCGTCGGAAGCCACACCGACTTCGTCGGCCCGCCTATTATTCCGCTCGCGTTCCTTTGCGATCTTCTTCTCGATCGGCGTATCCAATGTCACCGAATGTCCGCGGTTGTCGGTCATGTCGATACTCCCTCGTTCACGCGACGTCAGGCGCCGCGCGCTTCCGTGCTGTCTGTAGAAACGCGCGATCGCGGCCTAAGTTCCGGTGCGGGAACCGCGCGGCGGGCAATGGTTGACGGGGAAGCGCCGCTCCTGTTGGGTCTGCGTTCGCCATGGGGGACTTGAAATGTTGCGTGCGGCTATCTGCGGCGCCGGCCACTGGGGCGCGCGGCTGATTTCTTCGGTGCAGGGCAAGAGCGAAAAGATCGTGTTCGCCGCGGCGGTGACGCGCGACCCGGCCGGCAAACGCCCGCTCGCCGACCGCTTCGGGCTCAAGCTAACCGACAGCTATGCCGGCGTGCTGGCCGACCCGGCCATCGACGCCGTGGTGCTGGCGACGCCGCATTCGCAGCACGCCGCGGAGATCGCCGCCGCGGCCAAGGCCGGCAAGCACGTATTCGCCGAAAAGCCGTTCACGCTGACGCGCGCCGACGCCGAAGCCGCGATCGCCGCCTGCCGGGCCGCCGGCATCACGCTCCAGGTCGGGTTCAACCGCCGCCACGCGCCGGCCTATGTCGAGATGGTCAAGCGCATCAAGGCCGGCGCCATCGGCGCGGTCCGCCACATCGAGGGGCAGTTCTCCGGGCCGGCGAGCTATCAGACCGAGCCGGGCAACTGGCGCTCGAACCAGACGGAAAGCCCGGGCGGCGCCATGACCGCGCGCGGCGTGCATGTCGTCGACAGCATGGTGCACATCGCCGGGCCGGTTGCGGCCGTGTTCGCCTTCAGCGAGAAGCAGCAGCACGCAATCGACGTCGACGACACCACCGCCTGTGTTTTTCGGTTCGCCAACGGCGTCACCGGCACGCTCGCCACGCTGCACGCGGCAGCTGCGTTCTACCGCATCCACGTGTTCGGTTCAGCCGGCGCGCTGGAAATGCGCGGCGAGAATGAGCTGGTGGTGTCGGACCTCGCCGGCAACACCGAGCGCGTGACGTTCGCGGCCGTCGACAAGGAGCGCGCCGTGCTGGAGGCCTTCGCCGACGCGGTCGCGGCCGGCGTGAGCTTCGTCGTCGCGCCGGACGAGATCGTCAACACCGTCGCGGTGACGGAAGCCGTCGCAGCCTCGGCGCGCAGCGGCCAGCTAATCGAGATAGATTGAGCGGCGGGCTGAGCAAAACGCCCGTGCCCCGGACGCGGTGCGGCACGAGCCGCAGGCGAAGTGATGCACCGCAGATCCGGGGTCCAGCTTGCCTTCAGGAAACCGGGGTCCCGGGTCTGCAGCGCACCGTTCACTTCGCTCACGCTGCGCTGCGCCCGGGACAGGAGTCTCTCACAGAAGCGGCCAAGCTGTGACGACCGATTAAGCGTCGTCATTCCGGGACGCGAGCAGAGCGAGCGGACCCGGAATCCATACGCCGCAACGTTGAGGATTATGGATTCCGGGTTCGCGCACTTCGTGCGCGCCCCGGAATGACGGATTAGAGGTCCTGCTTGGTCCAGGCGGCCTTCGTCAAGCACCTTCTGCCGCCGTACGTCCGAGGCTAGTATCCCGACGCCTTCCGGAACACAGCGTAGGGCAAAGGGGATTTGCGCCATGACATTAGAACAAATATCCCAGTTAGCAGCCGTGTTTGGCGTTGCGGTGCCATTGGCTGCATTGGCTTGGTCTGCGGTGATGTACGTCCGCGTAAAAAGAACCGAGATACAGCATCAACAATATCAAAAGATTTTCGAGGTGATGGATAATTTAGGCCAAGAAGGAGGAAGCATTGCCTCAAAAATGGCGGCGGCGTTTGAATTGCGAAAATTTCCAGAATATACGGATTTAATTTTGCGCTTGGCGTCGCAAGTTCAAATTAAAGGTTCGTCAGCAGACATGCTGAAGAAAGAAATTGAACTAACCGCCGAAGTTCTCAAAGGCAAAAGGAACGGCTGATGGCGAGGCCGTGACGATCAATTTAACACCGTCATTCCGGGACGGCGCGCAGCGCCGGACCCGGAATCCAGAAACAGATTCAGAAATTGCGTCTGGATTCCGGGTTCGCGGGCTAACGCCCGCGCCCCGGAATGACGTATTAGAGGTCCTGCCTGATCCAGGCGTCCTGCACGTCGGCGCACCAGTTGCCGACGTTCCACTGACCCCAGGCGCCCAGGCCGCCGAGCTCGTGCGGCCCGCTGTAGACCGGCACATGCACCACCGAGAGGCCGTCATGGCCGTGCGCCGCCTTCAGCGCCGTGCGCAGGCTGTCGGTGCTGGTGCTGCCGCACACCGCC
This sequence comes from uncultured Undibacter sp., assembly GCA_964372105.1. GTDB lineage: Bacteria > Pseudomonadota > Alphaproteobacteria > Rhizobiales > Xanthobacteraceae > Pseudolabrys. The sequence continues at coordinate 66,029 of CAYJPU010000002.1, read as the reverse complement.
AGCACGCCCGACACCGCATTGGCGAGTTGCACGTAATCGACCGCGACGCGGTCGTTGGTGCGGAACTCGGCGTTGTACTGCGCCAGCTGAAGGCCGGTGATCGCGGCCATGCGGCGGTTGTCGAAAATAACGATCATGCCGCGCACGCCGTGCTCGACCGCGTCGATCAGCACCTGCGGGTTCATCATGAAGGAGCCGTCGCCGGTAAACGCGATGCCGTAGCGCGGTCTGTCGGCCGCCGCCGAGGCCAGCAGCGCGCTGACGGCAAAGCCCATGTAGGACGCGCCGGTCTCGGTGAAAGTGTCGCCTGTGCGGTCGTCCTCGACGATCTGGAAGCCGTTGGCCTGCACGTCGCCGGCGTCGAAGAACTTGGCGGCGCCGATGTCCTTGGCGAAATCAGCGACCACCTTGATCGCCGCCGGCTGCACCAGCACCGGCTTCTGCCAGACCACATCGTGCAGCGGCGCGCATGCGAAACGCTGGCGCTTGTAAGCGGCCCATTCCTGTTTCTTGGCGGCGCAGGCCTCCAGCCAGGCGCGCTTGTCGGCGCCGGGCGTCTTGCCGGCGAGCTTGGCCACAAGGCGCGCCGCGACCGCGCCGATGTCGCCGACCAGCGCCACCGTGTTGTTGTAGTGCAGCGCGTCGCCGATATCGCCGTTGATGTTGACGACGGCCTGCGCCTTTTTGTAGCCGATGCCCGAGCAGTCGGCCTGGCACACGGCGCGCGAGCCGATGACGATCACCAGCTCGGCCTCGCTCATCGCGTAGTTGCCACTGATCGAGCCCTTCGAGCCGCCGACATGCATGTTCTGCGGATGCGCGTCCGGCAGCACGCCGGTCGAGCCCGGCGACAGCACAACGGCAGCACCGGCCGCCTCGGCCAAGCGCCGCACCACCGCGTCGTGACCGCGCGTGCCGCCGCCGGCCTTGATGGCGACCTTGCCCGCCTTGGCAATCATCGCCGCGGCCCGGTCGAGCGCGGCATCGTCGGCCGGCGCCAACTTCGGCACATCGGACCGCGCCGGCAGCGCCGCCAGATTGAGCGTGACGCGCGCCGGCTGGGTGTTGAGCGGCAGCAGCAGGAAGAACGGCCCGGCGCGGTAGGGATGATGGACGCAATTGGCGCCGCGCCGCAGCGCGTCGCGCAAGGCCTCCGGCGTGTGCAGCACATAAGACTGGCCGAGCACCGCGGTGAGCCGGCCGAACAGGCTTTGCTCCTCCTTCGGCACCTGCTGCATGTTGTAGCCTTCGCCGAAGGTCGTCTCGTCGCCGTAGATGTGATAGACGCCGACGCCGTTCGAGGCCGCCGCCAGCGAGCCGGCGAAAGCCTGCAAGGCACCGGGGCCGATCGAGGTCACTACCGCCGAAACCTCGCCGTATTGCCAGCGCAGCGCGGTCGCGGCGTGCGCCATCTCGACCTCGTTGCGGCAATTGATCGTGCGGGTGACGCCCTCCTCCTCGTAGATACGCAGCACGTTGCCGAGATCGGTCGAGCCGTGGCCGAAAATGGCGAAATATTTGCGCACGCCCTGCTTGAGCAGGCCGAGCACCAGCGCCTCCGACAGCGTGGCGTCGATCAGCTTCGGCAAGCTGCCGTTGGCGAGCGCCTGCTCCAATCCGCCGGCCGCGCGCAAGGCCCGCGCGCGCAGGCGCATCTGGCGTTCACTCTCGCTCTCGGGGCTGCGCGTCAGCATCGACTATTCCTTTCAGGCCATTCCCGCTCGTCCCCGCGAAAGCGGGGACCCAGGGACACAACAAGGGCTTCTCCTTTTGCCCCTGGATTCCCGCTTGCGCGGGAATGAGCGGAGAGAGCGATCAGTTCTGCTTGGCGTTCGCGGTCTTCAGGATCGGGTCCCAACGGCCGATATCTTTCTTCAGCAGGCTGGCGAGCGGCGCCGGGCCGCGGTCGGCTTTCGGCGGCACCGTGCCGCCCAAATCCTGCAGACGCTTGACGGTCGCCGGATCGTCGAGCGCCTTGTTGAGCGCATCGGCGAGCTTGTCGGCGATCGGCTTCGGCGTGCCCTTCGGCGCGAACACCGCACTCCAGACGCTGATCTGGTAGTCCGGCACGCCGGACTCTTTGGCCGACGGCACATTCGGCAGAGCCGGCGAGCGGCTGTCGCCGGAGACGACAAACGCCTTGATCTTGCCGCCCTGGATCGCGCCCTTCACGCTGACGACCTGCTCGCAGAAGAAATCGACGTGGCCGCCGATCACGTCGTTGAGCGCAGGTCCTGTGCCGCGATAGGCCACCATGCTCGGCTTGAGGCCGAGCTGCGAGGTGAACAGCATGCAGGCCATGTGCGAGGACGAGCCGACGCCGCCATGGGCCTGCTTCACGCTCTCGCCGTTCTTCTTCAGGTAGGCGATGAACTCCTTGAGATCCTTCGCCGGGAAATCCTGCTTCGCGACGATCGCGGCCGGCGCGTGCAAGGTGAGCCCGATCGGCGTGAAGTCCTTGGTCGAATCGTATTTCAAATTGGGATAGAGCGCGGGCGCGGACACGTGCGAGCCCATGCTGGCCCCGAGCAGCGTGTAGCCGTCCGGTTGGGCTTCGGCGACGCGGCCGGTGCCGATGGTGCCGCCGGCGCCGCCGACGTTCTCGATGACGATGCTCTGGCCGAGCGCCCGGCCCATGCCCTCGGCGACGATGCGCGCGACCACGTCGCTCGGCCCGCCGGCCGGATAAGGCACGACCATGGTGATCGGCCGCGCCGGATAGTTCTGGGCCGCCGCCGGCACGCCGGCAACCGCCACAGCCGCGACGGCCAACAGCGCCGCAAGACGAATTTTCTTCATGGCATCCTCCCTCGTTATAATTTTGATTTTACGAAGTCTTACTTGAGCGTCAGGTCTCCTCCGAGCGCACCGCTTGCGACGGCGTCGTCGAACAGCGCGTCGTCGTGCGTCACCAGCAGCGTGACGTTCGGCTCGTTGCGCAGCACATTGTTGAGCCAGCGCAGCTGGCCGATCACCGCCGGCACGTCTTCCTTCACCCAGGGCGCCGCCTTGCCTTTGACCTGGCGGATGTTCTCCTTGACCCAGCCGACATCGACGCTGTGCAGGATTTCGCGGCCGCACGCGAGCGCGACGTAGACCATCTGGTGGTCGGCGCTGTGGCCGGGCGCCTTGATCAGCACCATGCCGGGTGCGATCGGATGGTATTGCCCGTAGTCGAAGATATTGAGCCGGTCGATCTGCTCGGCCGTCATCGCGAGGTGCGGCTTGTGCGGCGTGTTCAAGAGGCATTGCGCGGTCGCGACGCTGACGAAGGTTTTGGCGGCGAGCGCGTCGTAGTTGGCCGCGCAGGTCACGCCGGAGGCGTGGTCGGCATGGAAGTGCGTCAAGACGATCATGTGCGCCTGATCGAGCGCCTGTTGCACCTTGGCGAACTGTTCCGGGAAATAGGGCTCGCGCTTGTCGGGCGTCGAGAACGAATCGTGCGTCTCGCGGTCGAGCCCTGAGTCGATCATCACCGTGCCGTCGGCATAGACCACCTGGAACGCGGTGCGCGGCATGGTGATTGGCCGGTCGTCGCCGCCCTCGATGACGAAGCGGTTGGGACGGATGGAGGCCGCGACGCGGATGCCGTTGACGGCGACCGGCTTTGCCCCCGGCAACAGATTGGCGAGACGGCGGATTTCCGAAAGGTCCGCCGCGAACGGCTGCTCTTGTTCGCTCGTCCCCGCGGAAGCGGGGACCCAGTCCTTGGCCCCTGGATTCCCGCTTTCGCGGGAATGAGCGGAGTTCGTTGCAGCCGTTGCGCTCATCTCTCACTCACTCGGCGGTTTCTGACGTTATTTGCGCCATCGCGGCGTCATGTCGTTCCTTGTCGCGGATCGCCATCAGCACCTTTTCCGGCGTCGCCGGCAGCGCGGTGACGCGCACGCCGACGGCGTCGTAGATCGCGTTCATGATGGCGGGAATGGTCGGCACCATGGCCGGCTCGCCGATGCCTTTGACGCCGAGCGGGCCGAGCGGGTCCGGGTCCTCGATGATGATCGAGTGGACCCGCGGCACGTCGAGCGAGGTCGGCAAAATGTATTTGGCGAAACCGGGCGTCGTCGTATGGCCGCGCTCGAGCTGGTAGTCTTCCATCAGACCCTGGCCGAGCGCCTGCACGACGCCGCCTTCGATCTGACCTTCGACGCCCTGCGGGTTGACCGCGCGGCCGACGTCATGCGCCGCCCAGACGCCGAGCACCTGCACTTCGCCGGTGACGGTGTCGACCTCGACCTCGGCGACCTGCGCGCCGAACACGTAAGCCTGCCACGGGCGGCCGGCGCCATCGTCAGGTGCGAGCCCGGTGGTGTCGGTGCCGAAGGTGGCGGAGCCGACCGGCACCACGCCCTTGCCCTTGGCGCAGTGCACCGCCTCGCCCATCGTGATGCGGTGATTGGTGGCCTCGGCCCAGATCTCGCCATTACCGGTGCGGATGGTGTCGGCTTCGACATCCCAGACATCGGCCATGACATCGACCAGCTTCTTCTTCGCCTCGCGCGAGGCGAGCGCAACGACGTTACCGATCATATAGGTCTGCCGCGTGGCGCCGGCGTGCGCGGCTTCGGGGCTGCGCGCGGTGTCGTTGTCGCCGATGACGACGTGCTCCGGCTTGACACCCATTTCCTGCGCCGCGATCTGCGCCAGCACGGTGAGGATGCCCTCGCCGATCTCGGTGACGCCGGTGACGATCTTGGCCGAGCCGCCGTCGTCGATCTCGGCCCAGGCGGCGGCGCGATCGACCGTCGCGGTGCGCGCGATGCCGTACCAGCAGGCCGCCATGCCTCGTCCGCGTTTACGGGCCATGATTCACTCCTGTCATTCCGGGGCGCGAGCGCAGCGAGCGAACCCGGAATCCATAACCCGCAGCGTTGCGGAGTATGGATTCCGGGCCCGCCACCTCGTGGCGTCCCGGAATGACGATGAATGTGAATGCACGGTTCATCCTCACTCCGCCGCCTCCCGCTTCTCAACCGTGGCAAAGCGAGCGCCGAGCGCGACCGGCGGCCGCACGTCGCGATCGAGATCCGCGCGCGTGGCGCCGCGCGACGCCGGCGCGCCCGCTTGCCAGCCGCTCGCCTTTTCCAGCGCGTCGAGCGCGCGGGTCAGGCTGACGCTGCCGAGCTTCTGCTTGGTGTGGGTGACGCCGCCGTTGCGCATGGCGTTGAGCCGCCGGATCTCGAACGGGTCGAGGCCCAACCGTTCGGCCGCCATGTCGAGCGTGCTCTCGGTGGCGAACTGGGTCTGCAACGCGCCGAAGGAGCGGAAGGCGCCCGACGGCGTGTTGTTGGTGTAGATGCCGTAGGTGTCGACGCGCACGTTCGGGATAACGTAAGGCCCCGCCCCCAGGATCGCCGCCTTGCGCATGACGCCTTCGGTCGACAGGCCGTAGGCGCCGCCGTCGCAGATCATCGTCATGTGCGACGCGAGAATACGCCCGTCGCGCGCAAAACCCATGCGCAACGTGGTGCGCGACGGATGGCGCTTGGCGGTCGAGGCGATGGACTCCTCGCGCGTGAACACCAGCCGCACCGGCCGGTCGGTCTTCATCGCCAGCAGCGCCAGCATGCCCTGGTAGATCATGTCCTCTTTGCCGCCGAAGCCGCCGCCCACCGGGCTCATGATGAAGCGCACCTTGGAGATCGGCTTGGCAATGATGCGCGCCAGCATGTGGCGGTGATGGGTGATGTTCTGGCTCGGCGAGACCACCGTCACGACGCCGTCGTGATCGACATAGGCCAGCCCCGCTTCCGGCTCCAGGTAAGCGTGCTCGATGGCTTGCGTCGAAAAAGTCTCGTCGATCACCAGGTCGGCGGCGGCAAAGCCGGCCTCGACGTCGCCGACGCGGATCGGGATGTGCTTGGTGACGTTGTCGGGCGCGTAATCGTGCACCACCGGCGCATCCGCGCGCATGGCCTCGTACACGTCGAACACCGCCGGCAGCGGCTCGTACACCACCTTGATGGCGGCGAGCGCGCGCCGCGCGGTGACGAGGTCCTCGGCCGCGACCGCCGCGACCGCCTCGCCGACATAGCGCACCTTGCCGCGCGCCATGACCGGCTGGTCGTTGACGAACACGCCGAAGCCGTCCTCGCCCGGCACGTCGGCGCAAGTGATGACGCCTTCGACACCTGCCATGGCCTCGGCGGCGGAAGTGTCGATCGACACGATGCGGGCGTGCGGGTGCGGCGAGCGCAGCACCTGCACATGCAGCATGCCCGGCATCGTCATGTCGCCGGCGTATTTCAGCCTGCCGGACACCTTGCTCGGGGTGTCGACGCGGCGCACGTTCTTGCCAATGAAGTCGCCGGCGCTGTGCTCTTCCTCTAGCAACGAGGAAGCCGGCAGGCGGCCGTTCTGCACGTCGCGCGCCAGCTCGACGGCGTCGAAAATCTTCTGGTAGCCGGTGCAGCGGCAGATGTTGCCGCCGAGCCGTTCCTTGATCTCTTCGCGGTCGGCGAACGGATTGGCGCGCAGCGCCGCGGTCGCCGCCATCACCATGCCGGGGATGCAGTAGCCGCACTGGCTGGCGCCGGCCTTGTGGAAGGCCTTTTGCAGCACGCTCAACTCGCCGCTGCGCGCCAGGCCCTCGACGGTGACGATCTCGGTGCCGTTGGCCTTCGCCACCGGCAGCAGGCACGACTTCATCAGCACGCCGTCGACGAACACCGAGCAGGTGCCGCATTCGCCGGCGCCGCAGCCTTCCTTGTTGCCGGTGAGGTTGAGGTCGTCGCGCAGGAAGTCCAGCAGGCGCTGGCTCGGCTGCGCGGTGCGCGACACCTTGCGGCCGTTGATGGTCGCCGTGAACTCAGACATAGGCGGCCTCCAGAGCGTGCGGCAGCGCGGCGGGATCGGCGCCGGCACGCTTGGCGGCGTTGATCAGCCCGCGCACCAGGAAGCCGCGCGTAACGTCGCGCCGGTATTCCTGGCGCGTGCGCGACTGCACCAGATCGAGCGGCAGGTCGGCGGCCTGTTCGAGCCGTTCGGCCGACAGCGCGCCGCCGCGCAGGAAGTCCTCGATCTCGCGCAGACGGCGCGGAACGGGACCGACGCCGGCAATCGCCAACCGCACGTCGTCGAACGTCCGGCCGGCGGCATCGAGCTTGACCAGCACGGCGAGGCAGACGGTGGAGATGACCAGCGAGCGGCGGTGACCGACCTTCTCGAAGCTGCCGCCGTAGCCGGGCAGCGCATCGCATTCGACCGCGGTGAGCAATTCGCCGTCCTGCAAGGCGGTCTTACCGGGGCCGAGCAGGAAATCGCGCAGCGCCATGGTGCGCTTGCCGGCGGCTGAGACCAGTTCGAGCGTGGCCTCGTGCGCGGCCAGGCACGGCGTCACGTCGGCGGCCGGCGAGGCATTGACGATGTTGCCGCCGATGGTGGCCTGCGCGCGGATCTGGTCGTCGGCGAACCACACCGCGCAGCGCGGCATCTCCGGCATCGTGCGCGCCAGCGACGCGTCGTCGAGGAAACGCTGCACCGGGGTCGCGGCGCCGAGGCGCACGCGCCGGTCGTCGACGCGGCGTTCGTTCAATTCGGGAATCTTCGAGACGTCGATCAGCACCGGGATCGCGACGTCGCCGGCGCGGCCCTCGCGCGCCCACGGCAGCGTGTCGGTGCAGCCGGCGACGATACGATAACGCCCGCGATGCCGCGCCATCGCCGCGAAGACGTCGGCGAGCGAGGCAGGCGTGATGTATTCGTCGCAGATGAGCATGGATGCCCTCTTCATCCCTCCCCGTCTTCGGGGAGGGTGGACGCGAGCCATAGCGAGCGGACGGGTGGGGTTAATCTCTCAAGCGCCCCCACCCGGTCGCCTGCGGCGACCACCCTCCCCCGCATGCGGGGGAGGGATAAGCAAGCAGCTACTCCGCCGCCGCTTCCTGCACAGCGTCCGACTTCGCCTTCACCACCACCTTGATGGCGTCCTCGACGCGGTCCTTGGCGTAGCGGATCGCGGTCGGCAGGTCGTCGAGCGGGAAGGTGTGGGTGTGGATCAGCGTGGCGTCGAAGCGCTTCTGCTTCATGAAGGCCTCGGCGCGGTGCGTCGCGCTCTTACCCTCGCCGCGGATACCGTACATGTAGATGTTGTTGCGCACGATGTGCGCGACATCGACCGGCACTTCCTCATGGGCGAAGGCCGCGAGGCAGACACGGCCGCCGCGGTTGACCATGCGCACGGCGTCGTTGACGGCGCTGGTCGCCGCCGAGCATTCGACCACGTAGTCGACGCCCTTGCCGCCGTTGAGCTTCTTGACTTCCGCCACCACGTCCGGCGTCTTGCGGATGTTGACGACCGCGTCGGCGCCCAACCGCTTGCCGATATCGAGGCGGTTGTCGCGCGTGCCGGTGAGGATCACCGGCTGGGCGCCGAGCGCCTTGGCGACCGCCACCACCATCAGGCCGATCGGGCCCGGACCAGTGACGCAGACGCTTTCGCCGGCCACCAGGCCACCGAGTTCGGTCAGCGCATACATCGCGGTGCCGGCGGTGACGACGAGCGTGCCTTCCTCGTCGGTCATCTCGTCCGGGATCGCGACCAGCGTGTTGACGTGGTTGACCTGGTATTCGCAGAAGCCGCCGTCGGTGGTGAAGCCGTTGGCGCGATGGCCCTTGTCGACGTCGCCGTAATTGAGGCCGTAGTTGTGGCACGAGGTGTACATGCCCTCGCGGCAACGCTTGCACTGGCCGCAGCCGGCGTGGATCTCGACCGCGACGCGCGTGCCGATCTGGTATTCGTCGACGCCGGGCCCGAGCGCGACCACCGTGCCCATATATTCATGGCCGGGCGTGAAGTCCTTGTTGAACGGCAGGCCGCCTTGGATCGAAGCCGGCGGGCCGTGATAGATGATCTCGAGATCGGTGGCGCAGATCGCGACCGCATCGATGCGCACCAGCACCTCGGCCTTTTTCGGCACCGGCACCGGCTTCTCCTTGAACACGAGCTGGCCCGGCTCGCCCAGCACCCAGGCGCGCTGGCTCTCGGGGACAGGGAATTCGTTGTGGTTGGTCTTTACGCCAGTCGGTGCGTACATGTTTCCTCCGGATGGGGGATCGCGGGTTAAACCCCGGCGATCAATTGGTGACGGCTTGCTGGCGGTCGGTGTTGGGCTGGGTGGGTGCGCCGAACTCGGCGGACAACGCGCGCGTCGCCGCCGTGATTTCGTCGCGCATCATGGCGATGTGGTCTTCGGTGGCGCGCATCATCGGGGTCGAGGCGCTGATGCTGCCGATCACGGTGCCGGCCTGGTCGCGGATGGCAGCGCCGACGCAGATGACGCCCGGCAGGAATTCCTCGCGGTCCTCGGCATAGCCGTTGCGGCGCACGTGGCGCAGCGATTCCAGCAACACCGGGAATTCGGTGATGGTGTGCTCGGTGTAGCGCTTCATGCCGTGGGCGAGGATGCGGCGCATCTCGTCCTCGGGTAACCAGGCGAGGATCGCCTTGCCGACGGCGGTCGCGTGCGGCGCCTCCATCTTGCCGACCTTGCCGGAGTCGACGCGCACGGCGTGGCGCGCTTCGCGCACCGCCATTGTGACGACGGCATCGCCCTGGAGCGCGGCCAGATGCACGGTCTCGCCGGTCGCGCGGTTCACGGCTTCCATGTAGGCCTGGGCGCGGCGCGGCAGGTCGACCTGCAGGCAGGCATGACCGAGGTACAGGATTCGGGCGCCCAGCGCGTACAGCCGCCGCCCCGCCACCTTCGTCACGAAGCCGCGCTGGATCAACGTGGCGAGCAGGTGATGGCAGGTCGAGATGTTGAGGCCGGTGCGGGTGGCGAGGTCGGTCAGCGTGGTCTCGCCGCCGGCCTCCGCGATGGTTTCAAGCAGGAACAGCGCCCGGTCGACCGACTGGATGCTGTGGCGTTCGCCTTCGGTGCGGGCGCGTGGCGGCCGAGCCTTGGCCCCCGGGCCGGGCAGGATGGTGGCGTCCATTGTTTGTTTTCTCCCTGCCCCAAGGGAAATGGCTTGGCGACTGGGAGTCAAGAACATTTCAGTATGAAAAACGTGATTTTCTTACTGTGAAATAATCAAAAAGAAAGCCCGCGCGAAGGCGGGCTTTCGGCAGCGTTTTGTCTCGAAAATGGTCTATTGCGCGATCATTGCGCGCGGAGGCCCTTCAAGGGTCGACCAGCCCCAATTCGATCTCCAGCGCGCCACAGAGCATCTGGCCGAGGGTGATGTGCATTTCCTGGATGCGCGCCGTGGTGTCGGACGGCACGACCAGAAGATGATCGGCGAGGCCGGCGAGATCGCCGCCGCCCTTCCCGCTCAGCGCGGCGGTGACGATCCCCATGTCCTTCGCGCGCTTCAGCGCGGCCAGGATATTCGGGCTCTTGCCCGAGGTCGAAATGGCCAGCGCAACATCGCCCCGCCGGCCGAGCGCCTCGATCTGGCGGGCGAAAATCTGGTCGAAGCCGAGATCGTTGCCGCCCGCCGTGAGTGCGGAGGTGTCCGTGGTCAACGCGATAGCGGCGATGGCGGCGCGGTCGCGCTTGTAACGGACGGTGAGCTCGGTCGCGAGATGCTGGGAATCGGCGGCGCTGCCGCCATTGCCGAACAGCATCAGCTTGCCGCCGTTGCGGACCGACGTGACGCAGGCGCCGAGCAGCTTGGCGAAGGCGGCGCCGAGCGCGGCCTCGGTGCGGCGCGCCACCTCATGGTGTTCGGCGAACTCGGCGTTCCAGAATGCCGTCAGATCCACAGTCATTCTCCTCAGGCCGCTTCGCCGCGGAATTCAGGCACCGCCTCGCGCAACAGATTGTAGATCGCCGCGTGTTCGTTGCGCGCGAGCCCCTGCTCCAGCGACGCGAACAAAGTACGGATCGTTTCGATCGGCAGCTGCAGCGGCTTGGCGGCGACGATGCCGGGGATGCCGATGTCGGCGGTTTCCTCGTCGCGCGCGAACAGGATTTCGTGCAGACGCTCACCGGGACGAACGCCGGTGAAGGTGATCTGGATGTCGCGGCCGGGCTCGAGCCCGCTCAGGCGGATGATGCGCTCGGCCAGATCGACGATTTTCACCGGCTGGCCCATGTTGAGGACGTAGACTGAAACGTCGCGCGTCTCGGCGCGCAGCGCGTGGGTCGCGGCGGTCACGACCAGGTCGCAGGCTTCGCGGATGGTCATGAAGTAGCGCACCATGTCCGGGTGCGTGACGGTGACGGGCCCGCCGGTCTCGATCTGCGCTTTGAATTTCGGCACCACCGAGCCGTTGGACGCGAGCACGTTGCCGAAACGCACCGAGATCATGCGCGTCGACGGATTGCCGTTGCCGCGGCCGGCGAGCTCGTGGTCGAGCGCCTCGCAGTACATTTCCGCCAGCCGTTTGGTCGCGCCCAGCACCGAAACCGGCTCGATCGCCTTGTCGGTCGAGATCATCACCATGGCGGAAGCGCCCGCCGCGGCCGCCGCATCGGCGACGTTCATCGAGCCGAAGACGTTCGTCTTGATGCCCTCGTCCCAGTCCCGCTCGAGCAGCGGCACGTGCTTGAGCGCGGCGGCGTGGAAGACGATGTCGGGCTTGAACTCGGCGATCAAGCCCATCACGCGGTCGCGGTCGCGGATGTCGGCGATGCGGCCGGAGACGTAAGTGCTGGTATTGGTGCCAGTATTCGTATTGGCGTTGCGCAGCGATTCCAGGACGGCATGCAGCGCCGGTTCGGAATTCTCGATCACCAGCAGGCGCGCCGCGCCGAAGGTGACGACGCGGTGGCAGATTTCCGAGCCGATCGAGCCGCCGCCGCCGGTGACGACGACGGTCTTGCCGGAGACGAAATCCTCCAGCCGGCGGTAGTCGATCTTCACGCTCGGGCGCAGCAGCAGGTCCTCGACCGCGACCGGCGTGAGCTGCACGGCGTTGCCGGCGCCGTCGAGCGACGGCAACTGGCTCATGATCAGGCCCAGGCGGCGCGCGCGCACCAGGATCGCTTCCGGCCGCGCCTCCGGCGCCAGCGCCGAAGGCGCCAGCACCAGCCGCGTCACGCGGGTGCCGCGGCCTTCGAGGTCCGCGACGACGCGCTCCATGTCGTCGATGTCGCCGAGCACCGGAATGCCGCGGATCGCCTGGCCGCGGTCCGCCGACGACGGCGACAGGATGCCGACCGGCCAGATCTTCTTGACGGCGCCGCTCTCGATCGCGCGCAGCAGCACCTCGGCATCCGCCGCGCGCCCGACCACCAGCGTCGGCGTGGCGTCCGCGACCTTCACGCGTTGGAGCGTGCGCGCGTAGTGGAAGTAGCGGTAGGCGACGCGCGCGCCGCCCAGCAAGAACATCTGCAAGAACCAGTACAGCAAAATGGTGATCTTGCCGAAGAAGAAGGTGCCGAAGAACGACGGCCCCAACAGCACGTAGTCGAGCGCGAGCAGCGAGACCGCGAGAACCGTCGAGGCCCGGAAGATGTTGTAGAGGTCGGGGACGGAGGTGAAGCGCCACTTGTTGCGGTGCAGCCCGACGACGAAAAACACCGCCGCGGCATACACCACAAAAAACGGCAGCAAGAGCTCGAGACCGTTTATGCGCTCGTACAGGCCGTTGTCCTCGAAGCGCATGACGAAGGTCAGCACGATCGCCGCGGCGGCCGCCACGACGTCGTGCAGCACGATCAGCTGCTGGCGCGGCGTCAGCTTCTGCATACTCGTCATTGCGCGGGCTTCCAGACCGGACGTTGCTTCACGCTGCTGGCAGGGCGGCGCAGAAAAGTGGTCGCGAAGGCGTACAGGTACCAGCGCAAGTACGCCGGCACCCACTTTAGCACCTGGAAGCGGCTGGCGCCCTGGGTCCGCTCGAACCACTGCGCCGGCACGTCGGCGACAGGCCATCCCAGCCGATGGGCTTTTGCCAGCATTTCAAGGCTGTAGCAGAAGCCGCTGTCGGATTCGACCTCGATGGTGTCGACCGCGCGGCGGGAGAACAGCCGGAAGCCGTTGGTGGCGTCGCGCGTCGGCAGGCGCGCCACGTGATAGAGCGTGAAAGCCGCGGCGCGCACCAGAAACGCCTTGAGCCAGCGGCAGCCGACCATGCAGCCGCCGGGGATGAAACGGCTGGCGCAGACGATCTCCGCGCCCTGGTCGCCCCGCGCCACCATGGCGTCGATGATGCCGGCGTTGAAGTCGTCGTCGGCCGGAAACACCAGGACGAAAGGCGCGCTACTGGCGGCAAAGCCGCTCATCACCGCGCCGTGGACGCCGCGCCAGCGGTTCAGCACGAACTCGATGGCGAGCCCTTCGACGGCCTCGGGATTGGCCTTGATGGTCGAAAGCGTGTCGTCGTCCGGCCGGTCGTAGCAGATGAGGATGCGCGACGGCGTCGTCACCTGACGGCGCAGCGCCGTCAGCGTCGCCAGAATGATATTCCCCTCATTATAGACAGGAACGATGATGTCGAGCCGCGGCGCCATGCTCAGGACACGATATTCCCGTGCTTCAGAAAGCCCCAGACGTCGACGACGGGCTTACCCTTGAGGTCGGCGGCGGCATAGGCCGAATGCGGCGTGCACAGGATCATGATGTCGCTGCGATCGACGACCTGCTCGAGCGGCAGCAGCGAGGAATCGGTGGTGACGAAGGGATCGGTGGTCAGCACCTCGCGCGCGCACATCTGCAACGCGCGCTTGACCTTGTAGCTCAGCGAGGCGCGGGTGTCATCGATCTCGGCCTTGAAGGCCATGCCCAACAGACCCACGGTCATCCGGCCGACGTCGTAGTTGCGCCGCAGGTCGTCGACGAGCTGCAACACCAGGCCCTCGTTGACCTGCATCGCGGCGTGGCCGAGGCCGAACTGGTTGCGCGCATAGGCGGCGAGCTGCATCGTGTCTTTGAACAGGCAAGGGCCGGCGGAGAAGCCGGGCCCCGGCAGGCTCTTGAGCCGCGGGTAGTTGGTCTTCATCGCCTTCATGATCGCCTGGTAGTCGGCGCCGGCTTGCTTGGCGAGCATGTAGAACTGGTTGGTGGCGGCGAACTCGATGTAGCGGTAGGCGTTGCTGAACAGCTTGGCGAACTCGGCTTCCATCGGCTTGCAGGTGACGAGCTCCGGCGTGATGTGGCGGAACAGGTCGGCGGCCTCCTGCTCGGCCTCCGGCGTGGTGCCGCTGACGATCTGCGGCATCGACCCCAGTTCCTTGATGCCGTAGCCCTGCACGACGCGCTCCGGACAGAAGGCGATGCGGTTCTTGCGGCCGAGCCGCTTGAGATAATCGGCGAGCCAATCGGTCGTGCCCGGATAGACGGTCGAGCGCAGCACCAGAAGCTGATCGTCGGACACGTGCGGCAGCAGGTCGTCGACGCAGCGCTGCACGTCGCCGTGCACCGGATTGAGGAACTCGTCGACCGGCGTGCCGATGGTGATGACGACCGGCCCGCGCTTGCTGATGCCGCTCGGCGACGACGAGAACACCAGCCGCTTGTTGGCCAGCGCCTTCTTCAAAAGCGGCTCGGCGCCGTACTCGATGAACGGCAGCTTGCCGGACTTGAGCGTGGCGAGCGTGGCCTCGTTGAGGTCGTTGACGTTCACCGTCAGTCCGGCTTCGGCGAAGGCCAGCACCAGCGGAATGCCGACATGACCGGCGCCGCCCACGACCGTGAGATCGGCCAGGGCGGTATCGTCCCCGGCGGCGGCGAGCGGCATGGCGGGCGTGTAATTCAAGCGGCACCTTTTACAGGTTACAGGCGAAGGGAGCGGAGAAGCGACGCCTCCGGTCACGTCCGTCGCGGACACAATTATCGCTGTCTTGCAGGCGGTTAGGTAGCAAATAGCCAGGGTGGACAAAAGGGATTTCCGCCTCCCGGCCACAACCGCCGGCAGACCACCAATATCGGCTCTTTTAAGGGATCAGGCCGCTGAACGCCGGCTGCCGCTCAGGAAATCGGCATAAGCGGCGGCCAAACCCTCGCGCAGCGGGATTTTGGGCTGCCAGCCGAGCGCCGTGAGCCGGGACACGTCCAGCAGCTTCTGCGGCGGGCCGTCCGGCCGGCTGGTATCGAACACGATGCCGCCCTGGTAGCCGGTAACGTCGCTGACGATCTGGGCGAATTCGCCGATCGTGACGTCCTTGCCGGTGCCGACATTGAGGAAGCCGGGGGCCGAATAGTGCTTCATCACGAACACGCAGGCGTCGGCGAGGTCGTCCGAGCAGAGGAATTCGCGCCGGGGCTTGCCGGTGCCCCACACGTCGACCGTCGGCGCCCCGGCCGTCTTGCCTTCGTGGAAGCGCCGGATGAGCGCGGCCGGCACATGACTGTTCTTGGGATGGTAGTTGTCGCCCGGCCCGTACAGGTTGGTCGGCATCACCGAGATGAAATCAGCGCCGTGCTGCTTGCGGTAGGCTTCGCACATCTTGATCGCGGCGATCTTGGCGACGGCGTACCACTCGTTGGTCGGCTCGAGCGGGCCGGTCAGCAGCGAATCCTCCGTCATCGGCTGCGCCGCCAGCTTCGGATAGATGCAGGACGAGCCGAGCGCGAGCAGCTTCTTGACGCCGGTCTTGAACGAGCCGCGGATGACGTTCAGGCCGATGGCGAGATTGTCGACGATGAAGTCGGCCGGAAACGTATCGTTGGCGAAGATGCCGCCGACGTGGCCGGCGGCGTTGAACACCGCGTCCGGCCTGTGCTGCGCCAGCCAGTCCTCGGTCTGGCTCTGGTCGGTGAGGTCGAGCTTCTGCCGGTCCGCCGTGAGGACCTCGCAGTCTTCGCGCATCAGCCGGCGCACAAGGGCCGACCCGGCCATGCCGTTGTGGCCGGTGACGAAGACCCGCTGGCCTTTGAGGTCAAACAACAGGGGCGGCGTCATCACGGTTCTCGTCAGGTACGCTGGAACATGAGGCCGAGACGTACCGCAAAGCGCGCCGCGAAGTAAACCGTCTCAGGCGGCCGGCTCGCGCGCCAGCGACGCCCGGACGCCGTCTTGCGCCAGCAGCTGCTCGAAGAAGGCGATGGTGCGGACCAGGCCTTCCTTGAGCGGCGTTTTGGGCTGCCAGGACAGGATTTCCTGCGCCTTCGAGATGTCTGGCCGGCGCTGGCGCGGGTCGTTCTCCGGCAACGGGCGGCGCACGATCTTGGAGCGCGAGCCGATCATGTCGATGATCATGGTCGCCAGCTCCAGGATCGTGAACTCGACCGGGTTGCCGATGTTGATCGGGCCGGTGACCTTGTCGCCGGTCGCCATCAAGCGCACCAGGCCCTCGAGCAGATCGTCGACGTAGCAGAACGAGCGCGTCTGCGAGCCCTCGCCGTAGACCGTGATGTCGTGGCCGAGCAGCGCCTGCACGACGAAGTTCGACACCACGCGGCCGTCGTTCGGATGCATGCGCGGGCCGTAGGTGTTGAAGATGCGGGCGACCTTGATGCGCAGTTTGTGCTGGCGCCAGTAGTCGAAGAACAGCGTCTCGGCGCAGCGCTTGCCCTCGTCGTAGCAGGAGCGCGGCCCGATCGGATTGACGTGGCCCCAGTAGTCCTCGGTCTGCGGATGGACGTTCGGGTCGCCGTAGACTTCCGAGGTCGAGGCCTGAAGGATCTTGGCCTTCACCCGCTTGGCGAGGCCCAGCATGTTGATGGCGCCGTGCACGCTGGTCTTGGTCGTCTGCACCGGGTCGTGCTGGTAGTGGATCGGCGACGCCGGGCACGCAAGATTGTAGATCTCGTCGACTTCCACGTAGAACGGGAAGGTCACGTCGTGCCGGATCAGCTCGAAATGCTTGTGGTCGAGCAGGTGCTCGATGTTCTGCCGGTTGCCGGTGAAGAAGTTGTCGACGCACAGGACGTTGGCGCCCTGGGCCAGCAGCTTTTCGCACAGATGCGAGCCGAGAAACCCCGAGCCGCCGGTCACCAGAATTCGACGTTGCAGGTGCATGAGTTCTCCAGGCCCCAAATCACTTCCATCCTTGTACCGCATTTCTCAGGCGGTCGAGGAAGGGGGTGGGGATATCTCGTTCTTGAAAAACAACCGTCGGTATCGCGCCAGATGGGCCCGGCGCGGGGCCTGCCAAAAATCAATGAGAACAACGAGTTGGGCGGCGCAATACTTGACTTGGACAGGCCGCCTGAAAAACCGCCCGCGCGCCAGATAAGAGACTAAAATCTCATAGCCGGCGTGAACAGGCCGCGGCTCACGTCTCTCTCTTTTTCATCCACGTCCAGGCGTCGGCGAGTTGCTGCTCGAGCGCGGAGCGCGACGGCCGCCAGCCGAGCACGGCGCGCGCCCGCGCGGCCGCGCCGATCAGCACCGGCGGATCGCCCGGCCGGCGCGCGGCGCGCTCGACCCGGATAAGTTTGCCGCACACGGCTTGCGCCGCGTCGATGACTTGCAGCACGGAATAGCCGTGCTCGTTGGCGAGGTTGAGTGCGGCGCTGGCGCCGCCGCCGAGCAGATAATCGAGCGCGCGCACATGGGCGTCGGCGATGTCCATGACGTGAATGTAGTCGCGAACACAGGTGCCGTCCGGGGTCTCGTAATCGCTGCCGAAGACCGTCACCGCGGTGCCGTCTTTGGCGGCCGTCAGCACGCGCGGGATCAGATGCGGCTCGGGCTCGTGCGCCTCGCCGATGGCGCCTTCCGGATCGGCGCCGGCGGCGTTGAAGTAGCGCAAGGAAATCGAGCGCAAGCCGTGGGCGCGGTCGAGATCGGCGAGCATGCGCTCGACCGCCAGCTTGGAAAAACCGTAGGGGTTGATCGGACTTTGCGGGTGCTCTTCCGGGATCGGCACGGTCTGCGGCACGCCATAGGTCGCGCAGGTCGACGAGAACACCACCGGGACAACGCGCCAATCGACAAGGGCGCGAAACAGCGCGGCGCTGCCGCCGATGTTGTTCTGGTAATACAGCAGCGGGTTCTCAACCGACTCGCCGACATAGGCGAAAGCCGCGAAATGCATCACGGCAGCCGGCTGATGCCGCTCGATCACCGCACGCAGGCGGCCGGCGTCGGCGAGGTCGCCTTGTTCGAACGGCCCCCATTGCACCGCCCAGCGGTTGCCGCGCGAAAGATTGTCGTAGACGACGGGCTCAAACCCCCTCGCCGCCAGCACCTTGCAGGCATGGCTGCCGATATAGCCGGCGCCGCCGGTCACGAGGATTTTCATGTCAGGTCCCGGCTCAGCATTACGTTGCCCATCACCAGCATGTCCATCTTCGTGCGCAGGAAGCAATCCAGCGCCTCGCGCGGCTCGCACACCACCGGCTCGTTCTCGTTGAAGGAGGTGTTGAGCAGCATCGGCACGCCGGTCTGGGCGCGGAACATATCGATCAGGCGATAATAAAGCGAGTTGGTGGTTTTCGAAACCGTCTGCAGGCGACCCGAGCCGTCGACGTGGGTGACCGCCGGGATGAGCGGACGCTTGGCCTCGCGGATCTGGAAGACCTGCATCATGAAGGGGACCTGGTCGTCCTCCTCGAACCAGTCGGCGACGTGGTCTTCCAGCACCGACGGCGCAAACGGGCGAAACGACTCGCGCCGTTTGATCTTGAGATTAAGGACGTCCTTCATGTCGGCGCGGCGCGGATCGCCGAGAATCGAGCGGTTGCCGAGCGCGCGCGGGCCCCACTCCATGCGGCCCTGAAACCAGCCGACGACCTGGCCGCCGGCAATGGCGCTCGCCGTGCGCCGGCACAACTCGCCTTCATCGGTGACCGTCTCGACCGTGCAGCCGGCCTGTTCGATCCCGGCCCGGCGTTCGGCCAGCAGCGCATCAATGGCGGCGGCATTGAAATGCGGACCCCAATAGGCGTGGTCCATCACGAACGAGCGCGTCCCGCCGCACCGGTGCCAGACCGCAAAGGCCGCACCGATCGCGCCGCCGGCATCGCCGGCCGCCGCCTGCACGTAGAGGCGGCGGAACGGCGTCATGCGCCGCACCTTGCCGTTCGCGACCGAGTTCATGCCGCAGCCGCCGGCGAGCGCGAGATCGGTCAGGCCGGTGCGGGCGTGCAGCGCGTTGAGCAGGTTGAAGAAGGCTTCCTCGTACATCGCCTGCGCCGAGCGCGCGATGTCGCGGTGTCTGTCGGCGAGCGGCTCGTCGGGCCGGCGGCGCGGGCCCAACAGCTCCTCCAGCGCCGGCGAGAACAGATCGCCGACGTGCGGCGCGCCATCGCTCCATTGATAGGGCACGTGCTCGCGATGGTGACGGAAGTAGCGCAGGTCGAGCGCATAGGAGCCGTCGCCATAGAGCTGCACGATTCTGCGCATGGCCTCCAGCGCGCTCGGCCGTCCGTAGGGCGCAAGCCCCATGACCTTGTACTCGTCGCCGTAATGCGGAAAGCCGAGATACTGCGTGATCGCCTGATAAAAAACGCCGAGGGAATGCGGAAAATACACGCGGCCGTCGACGGCGATCGCGCCGCCCTCCCCGGTGCCCCAGGCCGCGCTGGCGAAATCGCCGAAACCGTCGACCGAGACCACGGCGGCACGCTCGAACGGCGACACCAAAAAGCACGACGCAAGGTGCGCAAGATGATGCTCGACCGCATGGACCTGCCCTCGGAAAGCCGCGCCGGGCAGCGCCGCCAGCTCGCTCTCGACCGAAGCGCGCCGGCGGCGGTTGCGCAGCCGGTCGAGCAACAACAGCGGCTGCGGCCGCGCGGCCAGGACGTGCCACAAGCGGCGCGCGGTGTTGGCGCGCGGGTCGCTGTTGACGGCCACGTGCGCGACATCGGCCGGCGCGATGCCCGCTTCAGCCAGACAATAAGCGATCGCCTGCGACGGAAAACCGGCCCAGTGCTTGACACGGCGGAAGCGCTCCTCCTCCGCGGCGGCAACGATGCGACCGTCGCGGATCAGGCAGGCCGATGAATCGCCGTGGTAGCTGTTGAGGCCGAGGATATACATGTCGCCTTGATCGCGGGGTCAGCTCGGCCTGCGGCGTGCCGCAATCTGTTCGTAGACGCCGAGGAATCGATCGGCGACCGCGGCCCAGCCGAAGTCCGCAGCGACCCAGGCGCGGCCGTTGCCGCCCATATTGCGCAACGTCGTCGAATCGAGCGCGGTCGCCTGCCGCAACCCCAGTGCAACGCCATCGGCCGTCGCGGCGACCGACCACCCGCACCCGCGCTCGGCCAGCCGGCTCCATGGCGTGGCGGTGGTGGTCAGCACCGGCAGTCCGTGCGCCAGTGCCTCGGCCACAACCATGGCGAAACTCTCCGAATGGCTCGGCAGCACGAACAAGTCGGCAGCAAAATAAGCCGCGCTCTTCGCCTCATCATCGAGCGGACCCGAAAATGACACAACGTCGCGCAAGCCGGCCGACGTCACCGCGCGCTCTACCGCGGCGCGGTGTCCGGCCTCGTCCGGTCCGGCGATCTTCAGACGCCAGCCCTCAGGACGCACGCGCGCCCAGGCTTCGACCAGCATCAGCAGCCCTTTGACCGGATAGATGCGGCCCACAAACAGCGCCGTCCGCGGCTCGGCATCGCGCGCCCGCGCCGCGCCGCCGCCATCGCGGGACGGCAGATCGACGCCGTTCGGAACCGTCCTCACTGGAACGCCGAGCCCGAGCTTTTCCAGATTGACGGCTTCCTGCTCGGCGGTGGCGTGCAGCAGCTGCGCCCGCCGCAGGTCGGATCTCTGGTAGAGCCACCAGGCCGCTGCTTTTTTCAGGCACTTATGACGCAACGCCCAAGGCTCGAGCATGCCCCGCGTGCTCACGACGCGCGGAACGCACGCGCGCGCCGCGAGACCCGCGAGGCCGTGGTTGTGCCGCAACCACAGGCCGTTGTCGTGCAGCACGTCGGGCTTGCCGAAAGCCGCAACCGCCTCGGCGCAGCCGCCAACGAGGCAACGGACGCCCGGACGTGCCGAGAGAAGCGGCGTCGTCGTGGCCGATTGATCGGATGCCCATAAGCCGACCTCGGCTCCTGCATGCGCCAAAGCCAGCGCCAGTCGCGAGACGGAATAGGCAGGACCGCCATAGGCCGGCAGAAGACTCGTAGCGGTCAGCATGACCTTCACGCGAATCTCCGCCGCCGGTCGCCGCCTTGGGTCATCGCCTGGGAAAACGCGGATCGAGCGGCCTCGGCGGGAGCCGCCCGGCGCGCGGCCCCTCGCGCGCCGCCCAATACATCCATAAAAATCTCCAGACGTAGGCGCCTACCCAGGCGGCGGCGGCGCCGCCGCACAGCTCGACCATCGATCCATTCGGCTGGATCAAGGAGAGAGCGGGCAGGAAAAACAAAATGGCACTGCCGTAATCGCCACGGTTCACCGCATCGGCGGCACTGCGGTCCAACAGCCTCAGCAACAGCCCGAGCACGAAGAAGCCGACGACCAATCCGGGAATGCCGAAATTGATCTGAAACTCCATCACATTGCCCACGCCGAACGACGTGTTCTGGTTGAGCTGCAATCCGGTCATCTCGCCCACGATTTTCGGACTGCCGGCAACGACCGGCTTCTCGGGCCATAAGGCGCGCGGGACGAGCGCGATCGCACCTTCCCAGAGGGACCGGCCGTAAAGATAGTCGACGAGCCCTTGCTCGATCCTGAGGGCAGACAGCCCAGCGAAATAATTCTGATTCAACCGCAGATCGAGCGCCTTCACCTGCGCACGATTTTCAGCATCGAACCATTCGAAGTCCCGCACCACATCCAGCGTCCTATCGACGCGGTCGGCCAGCGGCGCGCCACCCCACACTTCGCTTCGGATTTCAGCCCGATGTGCGAAATAATTTACAAATACATTCAGGCTCAGGAAGACGGCGACAATAATGCCGATGACGACTTTGATGCGGCTTTCAACGGATACCGTCAGGATCGACATGACGATGATGATAGCCGCAGACCCATAGCTCAGGAATCCGCCAAGCAGGAGCATGAGCACCGGGTAGACCGCCAGTGCCGAGAGCCAGAGGACGGTCATAAGCAGATCGGCCCGGCGCACGGCCGCTCGCAGACCCAACATCACGCCCAGCATCCAAATCGCTCCGGCCCGCTCGACGGCGGCCCCGATCGACGGAAAAGCTTGAAGCGGGCTGAGGGCGTAGGTGAAGAACCATCCGCCGAACAGGCAGAATATCGAAAACGCCCGTTCATCGAAGTCCGGCATGGCGGGCTTCGGCCGCAGTTTGAATATGCGCACCGCCCAAACGCCGGCAACGAAGCTGACCGTACCGATCGCCGTGAAATAGATCCCGAACTCGACGACGTCAGTGAAAGGCAGCCAGTTGGTGACAAGATGCGCGTAGGCGCCCGGAACGTGGATCAACAACAGCAAGAACAAATAGGCGACCGGCAAGCCAAGAGAGACTGAGCTACGTCGGAGGATCCACAGCAGGCAAAAAAACGCTGCTATACAGACGCCGATCGAATATTCCATTCATCAATCCCCAACGCGACGCGCCATGACGTCGCTCAGGCTTCGCAACCACGTTCCGGCCATCCGCCACCGAGCCCCGTCTTCGGGGGCGGCGAAACGAAACCCGGCCTGCTCCAGCAGCCGAATGGATTGGGTTGCTGGACAATCGGCCTCCCCTTGGCCGGCCCAGTTCAGTTCCATGAAAACGGTTTGTATTTGCCCAAGCCTAATGAGGCTTTCGGCCCCCTGCAACACGGGGAACTCGTGGCCCTGCACGTCGAGCTTGAGCAGATCGATCTGCCTCACGCTGTTTTGCCGGCAGAATTCATCGATCGAAACGGTCTGCACGCTTTCTCCCGGCGCGCCCTCCTCCGCAGTATTGTCGGCGCTGACGTAGTTCATGCCCTCGTTGGTGCCGAGCTCGCCGCGCAAGCGATGCAGGACGGCTTCTCCGCAATAGTTTGAGACCGCGAACTGGTGAACGGTAAGATTGTCCAGACCGTTGAGCGACGCGGTTTCCCTTAAGCGCTGCGCGATTTCCGGCGTCGGCTCGAAGGCGTGGACGATGGCGTCGGGACGGCTGGCGAGCGCCGCCAAACTGTAGATGCCGAAGTTGGCGCCGACATCGAACACGACCTTCGCCTGCGCCGCCTCCTTCGTCCAACAGTCGAGAATCCGCTCCTCGACGAAATAGGTGCCGAAGAAATAGAACTGACGCTGCAACAGCTCGGTGAGGTCGCAGACCATCCTGAATCCGCCGTAACGCAAATTCGCCATACGCATGGTGCCGCGCCGCCCGGCCGCGGCGCGCCACAGGCGGTCGACCACGCGCAGCTTGCCCTTGCGCAGCGGAAACTTCCGCGCATAGGCGATGAGCAAGCGCTCGAACAGCGGCGCTTCCTCCGACATCACGGCCGCCCTCGCGGCAATCGTTCAGAGCGCGGACAATTCATCAAGCACCGACTTGAGACGATGGATGTAGGCGTATTTCGAACTCACGCCGCGCTCGAAGCCGGCCCGTGCGATACGCTGGCGCGCGGCTTCGTCGGCGCGATAAAACGCCGCCTTGTCGACGAGCTCCTCTCGCGAAGAGAAGAACTCCGCCTCCACGCCCTCGGCAAAGAAACCGCGATGTTCATCGGTCCGGTCCGCCAACAGCATGCTGCCGCACGCCGGGATCTCGAAGGTGCGGGTCGTATGCTGATCCGGGCACACCCTGCGAAGTAGACCGAGGCCGATCTTCGCCCCGGTCAGGGCGCAGGCATAGTCGTCGGCATAGACCTCGCCCCCCTGCCATGCGCGTCCGAGCAGATCGTCGCGGTGGATTCGAAAGCTGTCGCGGCCGGCAAGCTGGCGCAGGATGATCTGCCGCCGGAGCGTCCATCGGCCGTCGCGCAGAAAATCCCAATAGCCACCGCGAATCTTGAGATCGATGCCGGCCGCGGCGACGGCATGGAGAAGCCGCTCGCGCTGCGGCTCCCAGCCGCCGATGAAGCCCACCGCGCAGCGCCACCGTGGATCGTCCGACGGCAGCGGCCGATGCACTTCGTCGCAATAGCCGAGCGGCATGTAGATCAGCGGTGTGCCGAGCGCCGCGTATTGGTCGCGTTCGTAGCTCTTGCAGTAGACGAGGACGTCGAAACGCCCGATCGCCGAATCCATCAGCGGCGTCCGCTTCCAGGCCAGCGAAAAATACGGGTCGGGGGTGAAATGAACCAGGCGCGCGCCCGTTCGGCGCAACGCCGTCAGCGTCTCGACCCGGAGAAACTCCTGCTTCTCGCCCCAGACCAGATCCGGCTTGAAGGCCCGCGCCACCTCAAGCACCGCGTGGTTGATGTCATCGATCACCGGGCCGTTGCAAAACCGGCGCAGAACCTGGCGTTTCAACCAAGATGCACGCCTCAACGCTTCGACCGTATCGACGCCGCGCACGTCGTGTCCGAGCCGCTTGAGCGCGCGCATTCGCATGAGCGAAGTCTGCCCGGGGCCGATTTCGCCGAGGAACAGGATTTTCAAGTCACAAGCCCTGCGTTGCGGCGCGATCGAGGCCGGGGGCAAGTCGGTAGGAGCAACAACGCGGTCATGACCAGCCGCATTGCGTGGCGATCTGCTGCGCCCATTCGTTGGCCGTCGGGATCGCGGGCTTGGGCTGCCGCTCCAGAGCGCCTGACCTGATGCTGGCAACCATCCGCCGTATGGCCTGCGCCAGATCCTCAGGGCCTTGCGCGATTGTTTCGACCCACGGCGGCTGATGCAGGATTTCGGACACACCGGAATCCAGATGCAGAACCACAGGTCTTCCCCGTACCAGTGCTTCCAGCGCCGGCAGCCCATAACCTTGCACCGCGGGCATCAGGAATACGCTTGCCTGCGCGAACAAATGTTCAAGGCGTTCGTCGGAAACACGGCCATGGAACGTCACCTGCGCGCCGATGCCCAAGGCGGCCGCGCGTTGGCGCAACCGCGCGGCCTCAGGCCCGTCGCCGACGACATCCAACGTCCAGGCCGATTGCGCGCTCAACGGAGTGTCGGAGCACTCGATTGCGGCGAGCGCCTCCAGCATCCAGTCGATGCGCTTGCTGGTCTCCAGCCGCGACACCGACAGGAAGCGGATCGTGTCCGGCTTTGACAACGCCGGTCCGGCAGTTTGCGAGGAGAACTGAACGCCGGGGCGGATGACGGTCGCACGTTTGCCATAGAGCCCCTCGATCTCCTCGGCAATCGCACTCGTCATGACGATCACCGACCGCGCGCGCCGCACACCACGCTTGTTGATCCCATGCACGGCGCCGCCGCGCCAGGCGGCCGGCCAGCCGGCGGTTTGGTGAGAGGGAAACCGCGTGCGGAGCGACGGCGCGTGCTTGCTCACATCCTTCGGCAACAGACTCGGCGGATCGGTCAGATGCAGGTGGAAATCCGGCGTGCGGAACAGTCCGGCGTAGAAAGCGCCCTTCAGGTCGAAGAACAATGGCGCCTGAATGCCGTCATTGACGGCGTCGCGAAAGTAGCGTGCGAGCGCCCAGCCTTCGGCGATGGGGTTGCGCGGCGGCTCGAGCGCGCGCACATCGATCGGCCAATCGGCATGCGCGCCAAGCGCGATGCTTTGATTGAGGCACAAGACCGTGTGCGGCAGCTTTTCCCCATGCAGGAAGCGGGAAAGGTCGACCACCAGCCGTTCGACGCCACCGAAAGCGTGAATGGCCGGCACGAAAATGACGATCCGCCCGGACTTCACGTCGCGTCGCCGTTCGAGCCGCTTGTATAGACTCTCAACAAATTGCGCGCCGAATTGGCAATCGCGAAATCGGATGCTTCCATCGCGCTCCGGTAGGTCTCCGCCGGCTTGCGCGACAATGACAGGGTATGGAGCAGCGCCTCAGCCCAGCTTTGCAGGGAATCCGAGAGTGGCAAAGACTGCACCAGCGCCGGAATGACGACCGCCTCGCGCGGCACGGCCGTGCTGGCGAGGACCGGCAGCTCGGCCGCCTGCGCCTCCACCGCCACCATGCCGAGGCCTTCCTGCCGCGAGGGAAACAGCAGTACATCGGCGGCACGCATCAGGCGCGGGATGTCGCGGCGGATGCCAATTAACTTCAGCCTGTCCTGCAAGCTCCATTGGGCTACTCGACCTTCCAGCGCCTTGCGCTCCTGCTCGCCGGCGCCCGCCATCAACAGCCGCAAGCGTGGCGCGCGCAGCGCGGCGACGCGCGCCACGTTCAGCGCGAACCACGAGTTCTTGTGGTTTTGTGGGTGGTCGAACGCAAGCGCGCGGTCCAAACGGCCGGCAAAGAGAACGATCTGGGCGTCATCCGGCCAGCCGAGTTCCGCAAGCACCGAAGCACGGTCGGCCGCGCGAGGTTTGCTGAACAAAGCGATGTCGATGCCGCAATGGACGACGTTGACCGGCGGCTTTTGCTGGCGGCCCGGCTCGAAGCCGTATTCACGTAAGGTCGCGCCGGACGTGCCGCAAATCCCGGTCGCAAGGCGGTTGACCAAGCCCTTGCCAACAAACGTCGACGCTCGGCGAAACGGGTTCACCGCGTAGTTCGCCTCGATATGGAGCCAGGGATTGTGCACGTGCGCCACGCGCATTTTCGGCAGCACGCCCAGCCCCATCAGAAACCGCCACCCGGTGACATAGTCGCTGTGGTCGTGGAGGACGTCGTAATCGCCCTCACGCAGGATGCGGCGGAACGCCCGGATAAATGCCGGAAGATCGCTGCGCCGGTAGGCTACGTAAAACAACCGTGCGCCGAGCCGGCTGGCTTCGTCATCGAAGATGCCGCGCTGGCCGCTGGTCAGCAGCAGGTCCATCTGCACGCCGCCGGTTCTGTGCCAATATTTCAAGAGCTCCATCAGCCAGGTTTCGGCGCCGCCCATGCCGAGCGCTCCCGCGACCTGAAGCACGCGCAGGCGACGTGGTTCCGTCATGGTGTGACCGCGGCCTCATGGAGCTGCACGAGCAGCTCAAGCGCCCGGTCCATTTCCATCGGCGAGGACTTGAATTCCGCCTGCGCCTGCGCGCGCGACGGGGCCGGCCCCGCCAGCATGTCCAGGGCGGCCTCGGCCCAGGCCTGTGGCGGATCGGCCAGCGGCAAGCGGCGGAACACCGCGCCCGGCAGCAGCGGATCGTCGAGCACGCCGCGCGACAGCAACAGGCGCAAGCCGGCGAGCTGTGCTTCGACAACGGCGATGCCGAAGCCTTCAACCGGACGTTCGGGATGCGGCAGGATGAACCAGTCGCCTGCACTCATGATCTCGGCGACGTCATCGCGCCAGCCCAGCAGGCGTATCGCCCCGGCCTGGCCCAGCTCACCGGCGCGCCGGCGCACCGCGTCCTCGAGCGAGCCGGCACCGACGAATACCCCGACGGTTTGCGGCAGGCGGCAGCGCAGTTCAGCCAGCACGTCGACGGCAAACACCGGATTTTTCTCCGGCGTCATACGGCCCGCGAACAACAGGATCAGGGCATTGTCCGGCAGGCCGAGCGCCAGCCGTAGCGCTCGACGGTCGCCGGTCGCGGCCTCGAAGCGCTGCGAGTCAATGCCGAGATGGTGAACCACGTCCCGGCCGGCGCGCCGTGTCCGGCCCGCCAGGAAGGTGTCGAGCGAATGGTTCGAGTTCGCGGCGATCTTGTCCGCGAGCGCGAAGCAGAGACGCCGCAGCACCGGCCGCAGCACGGCCTTCTTCACCGGATTGCCGGTCAGCACCTGTTCGTCGGCGTTGTGCACATGGACGATACGCCGGCGCAGCGGCAGACCCAACGCAGCCGTCAGGTAGAATCCGGAGATCAGATCGTGATGGGCGTGCAAAACGTCGTAGTGCCCGCGCGCGATCTCGGACCGCAGAGCCTGCGCGAAGGCGAGCTTGTGTCCGATCGGAACCGGCGTGTGCACGACGCGCAGGCCGAGTTCGCGCGCCAGCCCGTCTTTCGATCCCGGAACGCCGAGCGAACAGTAAAACGTCCAGTCGATCGCCACCCCGCGCCGCCGCGCATGCGCGGCCATGCGCAACAGCCAATTCTCGACCGACCCCCGGTCGAGACTTTCGATGATGTGGAGCACGCGCAAGGGTCGATGGCTGCTCAGAGCGGGAACGCCCATTCGGGTCCGCCGGCGCGCCAGGCGGCGGCCTCGGCGTCCACAGCGAACGGTGTTCCGACGAACGGCGGCTTCACTTCCGGCGCTTCATGTCGTCAGCCGCAATCTCACGGCACGCCCGGTTGCGCGCCCGGTAAACGGCCGCGGCGATCTGCCGGTGCGGCGGCTTCAGCCGCATGGTGCGGAGAAAATCGATCATGCGGCCGGCCAGCGAGCGCGGCGGCGTGACGATGCCGCGCTCCGCATCCAGGATCACCGACGAATAGGTGATGCCATCCGCGAGCCGCACATGATAATCGACGGTCATCCGCTCGCGCGGCATCAGGTGGGTCAGTTTCAGCGCCGAGGCGAGGCCAACGCCCATATTCAGGTCGCAGGCGCACGCCGCCAGGTCGTTGTCGCCGCCCGACAGCAGCGACGTGCCGGCTCGGTCCATCTGCATGCGCCGGCGGCCTTCCTGGTGCAGCTTGAGATAGTGCAGCGCGACCGCGCGCCGCACGCACATCCCGGCGCCATAAGGGTGCGTTTCCGGCAGGCGCGGCAGGTTCGACCAGATGTCCCGCGGCACGTCGCGAATCGACAGGTTGCCCCAATAGCGCCGCGTCCATTCCGGCGGCGTCCCCTCGAACTCGCCGCGGCAATGCCCGCTCCATGAGCCGACGAACGGCTTTTCCGCCGCAAATCGCAGCGCCTGTTCCAGGTAATCGGGATCAAGCACGTTGTCGTCATCAACGAACGTCAGGATCTCGCCGCGCGTCTCGCGGATGCCGCGCAGGCGCGACGGCGTGAGGCCGAGCTTGTCTTCCCGGATCAGCCGCGCCTGCGGATGCCACGACAGATCGAAGCGCTCGCCGACCGCAGGATTGCTCAGGTTGTCCACCACCAGCAGTTCCCACTTTTCCGTGGCAAGCGTCTGCGCCCGCAAGGCACCAAGCACGCGCGGGAAGTAATCGTCACGCGGATTGTGGGTGCAGATGACGACTGAAATCTCAAGTGTCACCGGGGCAGCCCCTTATCCGTTGCCCGACGGCGGGAGCACGAACAGCGCATTGGCAACGACATGAAGTTGGCTGCCGTGCAGCAGATAATCGGTATATGTGCAGGCATATTGCAGTCCGAACCCACCAAGATAGCGGGCGATCGGCATCAGCGAGCCGCCGGTCGCGCCCGGCGCCGACTCCAGATCGTTGAACTCGAAATAGACCGCCATGATCTTGCCGCGCGCAAGCATGCCGGCACCACCTTCCAGCACGGACAGTTCGGCGCCTTCCACATCGATCTTCAGAAAATCGATGCGATCGATGTTATGGCCGGCACAGAAATGGTCCAGCGTCGTGCTTTGAACCGTGATCGCGCGGCCCTCATAGCCGAAGCGCGCCGGAAACCGTGCATCCGGCACAAGGCTGTTGATGTGCGAGCCGGGGCCCTCGGACCCATATTCGTAGAACCTCACCTCGCCGATTTGATCGCTCAACGCCAGGCACTGCGGAACGATTCGGTTGCCGGCGGCTGCCTGCGCGAGCTTCTCGAATGACCGCGGATGCGGCTCAAAGGAATAGATCGTCGCGGCCGGCTGCTCCTGCCTCGCCTCCTGCGCGAACTGGCCGACATTGGCGCCGACATCAAAGACGACGTCCAGCGATCGCCCCCACGTCGTGTTCAGCCGCGCCATGTCGACGAACGGCGAGATGCCGAAGCGAAAGAAATTGCGCTTCCACAGCACATACCCGCGCTGAGCGAGAAACGATCGCAGCAGGTTTTTCACATCACACGGATCTTAGGGCCGAAAGTGGTCATGGGCTCGGTGGCGGCACCGACGGGGCCCCGCGCAGCCACGGGGTGAAGTCCGTGCCGACCATGCGGGACAGGTTGGTTATATCGTCCCGATAGACCTCGATCAGCTCGCGAAAAAGACCATCGGAAAGAAACTCCGTCGCCGGCACTTTGCGCTGGTTAATGCGGTTGATCATCGCGCGAATAGATTTGGCCATTTCGGATGAGCCGAACAGGCGCTTGAGCTGTTGCCGCGTGCCGCTACGGTTATCGAGATTTAGCCAATAATAAAGGAGCCTGGATTTCGGCTCAATCGTCACGTTCTCCAGCACCAACTCTGTTTGCCAGTTGTCGTCCACCTGCAAGAATTTCAGTACCCGCTTGAGAAAATACGCCGGATTGGCCTTCAGATCGTCGTAGGACAGCACCAGGATTCGCTCGCGTGGAAAGGTGGCGAAATACGGCTGGAGAAGACGGTGGTAGAATCCAAAGGACCGCACAAATTCCATCGGAATGTAGTCGCCGTCGCCAAGAACGATCTTTGAATTGAATGCGCCGGTGAAAAATTTTTCGCGGAAATCATTCGGGCTCACGGGCGCCCTCTTTTCGTATTGATACCAGAAAAGATAGTGCGAGTAGGCGCGCTCGACAGGATTGCGGAGGATCACCATGATCTTGGCGTCGGGATTAAACGCAATAATCTCCGAGGCTATATAAGGCGCGTACATGTAAAGCGGCGATGCCTCCCCCACGACCTTCTTATCTCTGACCCCATCGAACAACGCCATGTAGTCGGCAAGGTTCGATATGTTCGATTTGGGATCAAAACCGTAGGGATTGCCCCGCGCGTAGACGAAGTACTCCGGCTCCTTCGGCTCCGAGATGAAAATCTCAGGATGCGCCGCCAGTGCTTTTGCGACGGCAGTAGTGCCGCATTTTGGCGCCCCAATCAGAAAGAAATTGGGCTTCACCACGCGGATAATCTCCCTCTTACGGTGAGCATGCCCCGCTAAACCTTGAAGACCGACATCGCCCGCGCCGCCGGCGGCCGCAACCGCCGCACCAAGAGCCGGGCTCTCGTCAGGGCGCGGTCGAGCACAACCGCCCAGGCATAGCGGGCCGCTCGCGCCCGTCTGACGTAGACGCCGAACGGAATCCGCGCGTAGTAGAATTTTTCGAACATTCTCAGAACGTCGGCGCCCGGCATCGCGCCGAGCCGCGCTTTCTTGAATCCGGCCCAATGGACGACGCGTGCAGGTGCCATGCGTTGCGTCACTGCGGCGGCGGAAATGCCAACCATGCCATGCCCTGGCCATTGCATGATCTTGCGGCGCTCGACCTTGAGGCCCTCGATCATGGCTTTCCGGTTGAACACGTAATTGAGCACGCCCTGATCGCCGGGCATGAACAGATTCGGATGGCGGAGTTTCGGCGGCATTTCACTCCAATCGACGAAGAGCACGAAGTCCTTCCGGGTGACGACCCCCGCTGTGCCGAACCACTGGCCGGAGTTGAACACGAACTGCGGCGGGCACGCGGCCGGGTCGAGCGCGGCGACCTTTCGCCAGTCGTAATAGAGGCGCCGCGTGTCGGCCTCGTTCTGCTGCTCATCGTCGACCACGAAATCGGCCGAACTGTCGGCCCAGGCCGCAAGCACCTGCCCGGCGAACGCCGTGTCGGAATCGAGCACGAGGAACCGCTCACCCGCCGGCCCGAACAGCGGCTCGAGCTTGATGAAACCCCAGCCCCACGCGCCACTTGGCACGTCCGCCACCCCCACATCCCAATAGCGTGCCAGTTCCTCTTTGAGTCCGCTTTCCAGCGGCGCGCCGGCCAGCAGCTTGATCCGGGCTTCGGGATAGAAATAGCGAATGCTCGCCACACAGATGCGCGTGTAGCGGGCGTCGCGCGCCGATGCCGCGACATAGATGCAATCGGGCGCCCGCCGCGCGCCGTTCAACGCGCCACCAATTCCGGCTCGGTGCGCATGCGCACCCAGCCTTTCCACTTATGCGCAACGCGGCGTCCGAACCGCAGACCGACCGGCCCCATACTTTGCAGCAGAAGCAGGCTCGCCCCCGTTGTGTAAATGAGAGTCGGGGCCAGTTCGCGCCTGTGCGCCACCTTCCAGCAGCTCTGGGCGTCGGCGAACCGCCCCGCGCCGATCCAACGCTCGGCCAAGAAGAAATACAGACTACAGAGCGCGCGCTGACGCATCCACGTCATGCCCGGCCCATCGCGCACCATCTGTTCAAATTTCTCCAGCAGACGCTCCGCCGATTTCAGATGCTCGGGCGCACGACGTTGGAGCGTGCTGACCTTGGCCGCGTCCTCCTGCCAGCGCATGTGATAGTCCACGTGCGGAAAACGCAGATAGCGAAGCCCGCCGGTAATGGCGCGCACATGCAGGTCGACATCCTGCCAGCTCGGCAAGCTTTCGTCGAAGCCACCGAGGCGCCGCAGCGCCGCCTGGCGCCATGTCGGCGCGGTGGTCTGCCAGGGCGTCTCAAAAAAGAGGAAGCTCAAGAGATCGTCGCCGAGCAGATCTGCGCTCAGCTCGCGGCCGAGATCGCCAGGCGCCTTCAGGAAGACGCCCATGCGCGAGACCGCGAAATCGATATCAAGGTTGCGCCGCATGATCTCGACCCGCCGCACCAGGCAGTCCGGTTCGAGCAGGTCGTCGGAATCCAGAAACACGATGAAATCGGCGCGCGCCGCAGCCAAGCCCTGGTTGCGACACACATTGGCGCCACAGGCTTCGCCATTGCGGACCATGAAGCGCACACGCGGGTCTACCTGCGCGCGCCGCATCACTTCCGCCGCCGTTCCATCCTCGGAACCATCATCGACGATGATGTGCTCCCAGTCCTGCAAGGACTGCCGCTGCACCGAATCCATGGTTTCGCCAAGCAACGCAAGGCGGTTCTTGGTTGGGGTTATGACCGTGACGAGCGGAGATCTGGACATGCCGGAATTAGACGTGGCGACGGGTGCGAGGGATCGCCATGATCAGACGGGTTTTTGGCATTGAAACAATTTCTCGCCCATCAGCAGGCCGTATTGGACAGCGTCAGAACCGAACGCCGTGTGCACGTTGACGGCGAATCCCGGCGCAAGAAGGCGCTGCAAGAAATCGGCGCCATAGACCCGCACGTGGTCGCTCTGCCCGAAATGGATTTCGCGATTCCGCGGGCCGGTTACCGACTCATCTTCGTACGTCTCGGCGCAGCCTTCCACGATCGGTACCATTGCGAGCAGAAGGCCGCCCGGCTTGAGTATCCGGTAGAGCTCACGCAACGCCTTGCGATCGTTGACGTGCTCCAGCACATGGTTGCACACGACAACGTCGAACTGTTCGTCGGCGCACGGGATTTCCTCGATGTTCCAATTTCGATCGACGTCTTTCCGGAGGAGGTCGGCACTGGTGTATTGGATTTCAGATCGCCTCAAGAACGCCGCCAGCGCCGGCTCCGGTGCGAAGTGGAGAACGGCGCCCTTCAGCGGCGTCGCGCGCAAGGCCAGGACGAACAGGCGGTGCCGCTCCAGGGAACCGCATGACGGGCAACGCGCGTCCCACCGCGGCGGGCTTCCGAAGGCTTCGAAACGCCCATGGTATCCGCAGAGCGGGCACGACTTTGCGGACACGCCGCGGGTCTTCTCGATCACATCGCGCAACAGGCTCACGTCTACGTCCCGGCCGCGTATCGTGCTCATCAGCTGCACTGATTTCCGGGCGGCGGCGAGGTACGCATAGAGCTGCGGAGCGGCGCTCTTAAGCCGCGCCCGGATGCCGGTCATCGCGTCACGCCCGCGTCTATCACGCCTACCGGGCCGGACAAGCCTAGAATGCGACGAAGGCGATCGATCGCATCATTCTGACTGTAACGCGCCATTACTCGACGGCGGCCGGCCGCGCCTATGCGCGACGCTTCATCCGGATTTTCGACCAGGTCGCTCATGGCGCCGGCCATGGCCGCGACGTCGCGTTCATCGACAAGTGAGCCGGTGACGCCGTCTTCGACGATTTCGCCGATCGCACCGTGACGTGTGGCGACCACCGGGACGGCGCAAGCCATCGCCTCCAGGATCGAAAGCCCCTGCGACTCCACGCCGTTTCCAGGGATGGAAACAGAGTGTTGAATGAACAATGTCGCACCGCTCATTCGCTGCCGGACGAAGTCATGGTCGCGCGCGCCGTGAAAGATGACGCGCTGCGCTATTCCGAATTCGGCCGCCTGCTCTTCCAGACGGCCGCGAAGGGGGCCTTCGCCGATGATTTCCAGCATCACCTCCGGGTGCCCGGTCGACATCCGCGCAAAGCTCGCAAGTGAATAGTCGGGCCCCTTTTGCGGAACGAGCCGGCTGGCCATAAGAACGTGGCCGTTCGTCGCGCGGGATCCCGGGCGGAACAGGTCGATATCGACGCCACAAGGGCAGACGGCGAGCTTGTCCTCAGGACAACCGAGGGCCAGCAGCCGTCCTTTGAGAAAATCCGTTGTGGCGATGATGCCCTTGGCCGCCTTGAACAGCGCGCGATAATCGCGCCGGATCGACCAGCTTTCACCCAGAATGTTCGCGTCCCAGCCGTGAAAATGAACGTACAGCGGGACGTCCGCGCGGGCGCTGGCCTCGGCCACCTGCAGCCCGACCGGACCGTATTCAGCCAAGAGCGCGACCGGCCGATATCGCTCGAGAAACGAACAAAGCCGCGCCGTCTCATCACGTGAGTATGGCGCATATAATGCGTTGTCGAGATAGGCCCGGATCGGATCGCAATAGCGCGTCCACCGCAACTTGAAGGCGCGGATGCACAGGCTCGCAAAATCCTGGGCGTTGTCTGGCGCGCCTTTCCCGAGAAATACCGGGAAGCCAAACCGCTCGGTGCCTTGCTCGTCCCGGCAAATCAGAACCGTCGCATCAGGAGCGAGATGCCGCGCATGATCGTGAATGAACGTCTCCGACGGAGCGCCGAATGTCGCGGCCGCTAGTGCGAGCATCGCAATATCAATACAGCCATCGGATGGGCTGCCGTAAAAGCCCGCTGGCCGCCGGTCGGTTCGCCATTTTAGAGCGGACGCGCATCGTCCCGGCGGCGTTTGAGAAAATCATAGACGTGGGTGCACCCAACGACGAACTTTCGCGTGCCGAAGCCGGGCAACTCCGCCGGCTCGAACCAAGGCGTGAGCATCCCGGTCTCCATCGGATCCGGCACCTTGTTTGTATTCCAGCCCAGCAGCATCCAGCCGTCCGGGCTGGTGACGGCCGCCATGGCAGCGACCGCCTCGACTTGCGCCTCCCGGCTGTCGAGGCCGAAGCCAAAGATGCCGTTACAATAAACGACGTCGAACTGCCGGTTGCCGAACAGCTTCGCCGCTGAACCGAGATCGCCGGTCAGATGACGTCCATGCCGGCCCCAGCACCGGACTTTCGGATCGATGTCCATCGTCCAGCATTGGGCCCCCCGGCTCTCCAGAACGCGGTAGTAATCTTTGGTGTACCTGGCGCAGCCAATCCACAAAACCTCTGCGCCGTCCCTGCCCGCGATCAAATCCGTAACGGCCGGGAAGATGGAGGTTCGCAGCACTGCCCGATCCGGCGACCGGCTGATCCGTAGATCGTTCTGGTAGGCATCCCACCACCGCCGCACGGGCGGCGGCGCCACGCGATATACTCGAGAGACGATCGCGCCGGCCACCTCAGGAAGCCCCTGCACCACTACCGAGAAGGTGGCGGTTCTGTGCGACCTGATCGAGCCATAGCCGGCCCGTCACCGGCCAGTCGTTGCGATCGTAAAACCATTCGCCCGGCGGCGGCGCGGCAAAGAAGTCATACTGCGGAGCGTCACGGTAGGATTCCAACCGCGGCGGAAACGCCCGCAGAATGAAAGACTGCGTTCGGAATTCGCGCATGGCATTGGCCTTGCGGCGCCGCTCACGCCACGACAAAGGCACGACGCGCGCCTCGTTGTTGGCATCCGGCCAGAAACTGTTCGCCGTCAATCGGCCGGCGTGGCCATAATAGCCGGCAAATTCGAGACGCAGCGGGGCCAATCGACCGGCCGCGGCCATGCGCGCACAGGCGACTTGCACCGCCAGAGCGCAGGCGTCGTGATCCGGATGGCCCCCCTCGTAAGCATGGGTCAAAACAGCCGCACAGCCGGCAATGATCGATTTGATCTTGTCGACCAGCGAGGCCACATGAAAGATCGTGTGGCCATCCGAAAATCCCAACGCCATTTGGCGAACGGGCTTTGTCCCCAGCACACGAAGCGCCTTCGCCAGTTCGTCGAAGCGCGCGCGGGAATAGACTTCGGCGCTGTCGAAGCCGATCGATCGCGCCTGCACCATGTCCGGCGGGGCGCCGTCAGTCGCGTAGACCAGCGTCAGATTCGTCAGGTTGGCGAGGCGGCTGCCCATCCCGATCGTCTCGTCATCCGGATGCGCCAAGACCACCACCACCGGCGCGGCAATCGTTTCACCCGCGGCAAGAGCCGCCAGCAGGCTGTCGCCCGCTTCAGAGCGCGGCCCCCGCCACGGCAAACGAGACGTGAGGCGCGCCATCGGCTTCACCGTGGCGCCAACCACAATTTGCGCAACGTGCCGAGGAAATAGCGGTCGATCCGCGTGGTTGGACTCGCCAGCGCAGCCAGCGCCAGCCGGAGGGTGGCGCCTGCCGTCGGTTTGCCCGCCAGCGCGTCGTCGAGCCGCCGGCGCCAGCGCATGCGGCCGACGGTTTCGGAAAGGAGTGTCTTCGCTTCGCCGGGTGCAAGGCGATCGAGCGCGCGCTCGCGCGCGAGCCAACTCTCGGCGGAAAACCCGGCGGCCTGCGACATCGTCTTGGCGGCCACGTGCAACCGGGAAAAGCCGAGATTGCGGTCGGTATAGGCGACATTGGGATAACGGTCGAGATATCGGAGCATGAACTCCCAATCGAACTTGTAGTGCAGTTCGGCGTCGAAGCCACCGATCGCAACCGCCAGCTCACGCCGAACCCATACGCCCGGCTGGTGATAGAAATACGCCGGCGGCTGGGTGATAAAGTTGACGGCGGTGAGCCCGGTGCTGGCATAGCTGACACGGCTGGGCCCGTTCTCCTCGAACTCCACCACCGGGCCCGAAACGCAGTCTACGCCTGCCATCAGCGCCGCCACGGCCTGCACCGCGCCTTCGTCCAGGACGTCATCCGAATTCACGAACTGGAAGACATCGCCGGTGCAGCGCGCCAGCCCCTTGTTGATGGCATCGGCCTGGCCGCGATCCTTCTCGCTCACCCATGAGGTGAGCCACGCTTCATATTTACGGATGACACCAAGCGTCTCGTCAGTGCTGCCGCCGTCAACAACGATGTAGTCGAGATCGGGATAACCTTGCAGGAGGACCGAGCGGATCGTCTCCTCCAAATACCGGCCTTGATTGTAACTGGGCGTGACGATCGAGACACGCGGCCAGGCCGCGCCGCCCGGCTGAAGCGCAGGCGCGGGCGCGCTCGCAACCGTCCACGGCCAACCGGTTTTTCCGGCCGGCGGCTCCGGTAGTTGCTCAATCGTGGGGCAGCGCATGATTGGCTGGCAAAACGCCTATTGCAGCAGCGTCAACAACTCACTTGGTGCAATCGAAGAGATAGTAGTCGCTTTCGATGTGAGGCGAGCGCACTGAACGATCGAAGTAATTTCCTTTGACGTCGTCCAAAGTCACCACCCTGACGCCGAAACCTTCAGCCCGCAGCTTGTCGGCAAAATCAAGGCCGTACATGCGGCAGTGCTGGCTTAGTCCGTACCGGGACAGCCGCGCCGCCGCATCGAGCGTCAAGTCCTCATCGGTCGTCTCACCGTAGATCGGCACGGTGATAAAGGCGTGGCCGCCCGGCCTTAGAATTCTGTGCAGTTCGCGGATAGCCTTTCGATCGTCGGCAATGACATTGAGCACCTGCATGCATATCGTCACGTCGAAGTCGTTCGCGGGAAAGGGGATATCCGTGATGTCGGCGAGTATTGCGCCGGCAAACAGGCTCGGATCGATATCCGCGGCAACATAATCGGCGCCCATTTTGCGGAGCAGCGCGGCGATGCCCGGCTCCGGTGCAAAGTGCAGCACACGCCTCGGCCCGTTCAAAACATCGGTAGTCTGACGCATGTACGCCACCATAAACCGGTGTCGCATCAGGCTGTGGCAGCGCGGGCAGATGGAATTTTCGGTGTAGTGATCGACCGGAACGCCGCGCAGGCTGTATGTTCCGGAAAACGGCTTCATCGTCCGGAATTTCCCGCCGCATACGGGGCACGATAAAATGTTCTTTCCGAAGACCGGCAAGACGAAGCGCGACAGATGAAATTGCGCCTCTCGCGTGGCGGACCTAGCCGTTGTGACAGCCCGCTTTATCAAGCGCATCTTACGGCCTCCGCAGAACAATCATTGGAAACGCCCCGAACCGGCCCAAAATCCGCGGGAACTGGCTTTCAAGCCGGTACAGAACCGCCAACAGAACCTCGCCAAACGCGTTATTCGGGATTCGACGCTTGAGGGTCGTCAGGCCGACGCTCCGCCATGAATGCAACGACCAGCGCCCGGACGCCGCGACATTGTCTTCGTACCACCGGTAGCTATGAGCATAATAACAATGTTGCGAGGCTGACTGTATGGCGGCAGCGGGCGCAACGCCGCCCTGCACCGACTGGCCAGTGTTGCGCTGCCGCCACCGCAACAACGCATCCGGCACGAAGGGACGCAACGCCGAGTGCAGACGGCGCAGCATCATGGTGATGGCGCGCCACGGCGACGTCAGGTTCGCTCCCCACAAATCGTTGTCCCAGGCGTAAACGACAACGCCGGATCCGCCTCTTCGCGTCACGCGTTCCAATTCACGAAAGGCGGCTAGCTGCCGTTCGGCCGGCACGTGATAGATCGTATGAAGACAGACGAAGGCGTCCACGGCTTCATCCCGCAGCGGGATGTTGGTGATGTCGCATTGAATGAAGATACCCTTGGCCCCGATCCGACCGGCGGCCGCGCGCAGCGCCACAAAGGAGACGTCGCAGCAGATGCGCCTGTCGAAATTTTCGGAATAGGTGAGGTATTCGTCGTATTGAATCGGCCCCGACGCAATATCAAGAATATATCTCCCGCGCGGCGGCAGATGGACATTCACCCGCAGATGACAGTCGCGGATGTAGCGGCGGCTGCCGGCGCGAAAGTCTTCATTGATGTCGGCGTCGTGAAACGCGCCGCTGGCCGTTTTTTTCCACCCTATTTCATCATAGAAGTCCATGACCGCGCGCGTCGACGACGCCGTCAGACAGGCGGCGTGAGCCTGCCGGTCGCCTTCCGTCAGAATGGCGAAGTCCGACAACAGGATCAGGACGCCCCCGCGCATCGGATAGCTGATACGGCCGTCCGCCGTCTGCAGAAATCCATCAAACACGTCGCCGACCGGAGAGCCGTCGAGATGTGTCAATAATTTCGCCGCGATATCGACGCACATCTGCGGCAGCC
This sequence comes from uncultured Undibacter sp., assembly GCA_964372105.1. GTDB lineage: Bacteria > Pseudomonadota > Alphaproteobacteria > Rhizobiales > Xanthobacteraceae > Pseudolabrys. Next base: position 26,888 of record CAYJPU010000002.1, on the reverse strand, counting down.
GGTCATCCTTGACGAAGTCTAGCGCGCCGCCGGTGATCGGGCAGCGCAGGATGGCGGCGTCGACCGTCACGGCGATTCGGCCATATCCGGCTTGACGTACCAGTCGTCGACCAGCGAGGCGCCCTCGAACTTACGGACAAAGCCGTTTGCCTGCAGCAAGCGATGGATATCGTCGCGCTCCGGCCTGTGGTTGTGTTCGACGGTTATCAGGCGGACATCGTAGCGCCGGAAATCGAAGGCTTGCAGAATTGCCAGCTCCGAGCCTTCGGTGTCGACCGACAGGTAGTCGATGCGGCGCGGCGCGTTGTGTTGCGCCAGCAGGTCGGCAAGCGTCACCGTCTCGACCAGATAGCGACGCCCGTTCTCGCGAACTTTGGAATACACGTCGGTGTCCGAATATTGCGCAATGGTCGAAAATTCCGGCTGATCGACTTCGTTGAAGTCGACGCGCTCGCCGCTCGTGTTCCACACGCATCTGACATCGACCGCGCAGCCACGCGCGTTCCGCAACGCCTCGTGCCAGCTCTCAGCCGGCTCGGCCAGAATGCCGGACCATCCGAACTGTTTTTCCAGCAGATGCGTGTTGCTCAGGTCGATGCCGTTACCGGCGCCGAACTCGACGAAGAATCCAGAACGTTTCTCCTTCGTCTGAAAGAGAACAAACAGGTCCTGGAATATTTGAGCCTTGGACAGCGAAGCGTTCTGGCGGCAATAATCGAGAAACAAATATTCGTCATTCGCGCCGGCCTTCACGGCTTCGCGCAGATTCATCAAGGCTCGCACGATGGCCGTTGCTTGCGGATCGGTGAGCGGCTTGCCCTCTGCTTTTTCAGGCGCGCCCGGGCGCTTCAGCCAGCGGGCCAGGCGATTCAAGGTCGTTGGCATCGGACTTTATACTTCACCGGCTTCCGGCAGCTTTTTCGGCAAGCGATCTTCGGCGCTTCTCGCGGTCGTTTTCTTGCCGGTCTCCCATCGGCACCGCATCGGCACCGGATAGCGGCTCAGCATCGGCGAATAGTGGGCATTGTAGACGTTGCGCGAGGACACCTCCATCAGCGCACCGTGCGGCTCGTTGTACAGCCATTTGGTGTTGGCGATCGCAAGCCCGGCACCCACCACATAGGTACCCGCCGACAACGCGAGCGAGTCAAACTTGAGATAAACGGTGTTCAGGCCGGTGTCGAAATTAACGTCCAGGTTCTGATCGGGCTTGGTCGAACAGAAGGTCACCAAGAGCCCGTCGATCGTCGATACCTGGAACGTAACCGCGCCGTTCGCTACCTGCTCGGGCGCGAAGAAACGAATGGCGAACACCACCGGCTGCCAGGTGGCCGGACACGCGATTGGCCGCAGCCGTTCGTCGAGCATCTCGATATCGATGATGCGATAGCCGTCGTCGGGTAACGGGGGGAACACCATGCGGTGCGGCGTGGCTACACCGTCGACGATGCCAATATATTGTTCGATGCAGCCGGCCAGCGCGCCGGCCGTCCTGACCCGGCCGTCGGACAGCAGCAGGCCGGATTCGCAGGTGCGCCGCAGCGCGTCCAAATTATGGCTCACGAAGAGCACCGTCCGGCCGCCGGTCGCCACCTCCGACATCTTACCCAGACATTTCTTCTGAAACTCGAGATCGCCCACCGCCAGCACTTCGTCGACGATCAGGATCTCCGGCTCCTGGTGCGCGGCGACGGCGAAGGCCAGCCGCACGTACATGCCGCTCGAATAGCGCTTCACCGGCGTGTCGATGAAACGCTCCACCCCGGAGAACGCGACGATCTCGTCGAACTTGCAGCGGATCTCCTCGCGCGACATGCCGAGGATGGCGCCGTTCAAGAAGATGTTCTCGCGGCCGGTAAGCTCCGGGTGGAAGCCGGTGCCGACCTCGAGCAGGCTCGCCACACGACCGCGAATTGTGACGCGGCCCTCGCTCGGGTCGGTGATGCGCGACAATATCTTGAGCAGCGTGGACTTGCCGGCGCCGTTGCGTCCGATGACGCCGAGCACCTCGCCGCGCTTGACCTCGAAGCTCACGTCCTTGAGCGCCCAGAACTCCTCGGTCGTGTCGCCCGCCACCAGCGCACGGCCGCCCACGGTTTCCTTCACCGTGCGCGCAAAACTCTTCCCCATGGCCACGATCGCGTCGCGCAGCGTGCCGTCGCCCATGCGCCGGGTCTCATGGCCGATGACGTATTTCTTGCCGAGCCCTTCGACCCGAATGACGGTGTCGTTGCCCATCAGATCAGGTCGGCAAAGGTTTTTTCGGTGCGGCGGAATTGCCTGACGCCGAGCCCCAAGAAAACCGCCACCACCACCAGGCTGAGCAGGAAGCCCGGCACGTAGAGCGGGCTCTCGCCGCCAAGCAGACACCAGCGGAAGCCGTCGATCACGCCGACAAGCGGATTGAGGCTGTACCAGAAGCGCCACTCCGCGGGCACCACCGCGCTGGCAAAGCCGACCGGCGACACGTAGAGGCCGAACTGCACCAGGAACGGAATGATGTAGCGGAAGTCGCGATACTTCACGTTCAGCGCGGTGACGATGAGTGCCGGCCCCAGCGCCGCCAGCACCGCCAGGACGACGAAGGCCGGCAGCAGCACGACATGCCAGTCGGGCGCGAAGCCGTACCAGGCCATCAGGGCGGACATCAGGACCAGGTTGATGCCGAAATCGGCGAGCGCGACGACGCCTGCCGCCGCCGGAATGATGATGCGCGGGAAATATACTTTTTCGATCAGCCCGGCATTGCCGACGATGCTGTTCGAGGCGTCGCTCAGAATGCTGGAAAACAAGAACCACGGCAGCATGCCGGCGAAGACAAGAACTGGATAAGGCGTGGAGCCCACGGTGGGCAGCCCGGCGAGACGGCCGAACACGATCGTGAAGATCACCATCGTCAGCAGCGGCCGGATGATCGCCCAGGCGACGCCGATGACGGTCTGCTTGTAGCGCACCGCGAGGTCGCGCCAGGCGAGGATGGCAAACAGCTCGCGATAGGCCCACAGGTCGCGCCAGTAGTGCCGCTCCGCGCGTCCGGCCTCGAGCACCAGCACGCGTTCCATCGGCGTCTCGTGCTGCGTCATTCGGCGTTCCGTAGCCCGGCGAAGACCGCGCAGACGCGCGCGACAAACGGCGCGCGCCCGAAGCGGCGCGCGACCGCCGCCGACAAAGCGCGGGCGTCCGGCTTGCCTTGGGCGAGCAGGCGGGCGAGCACCTCGGTCAACTGCGCCTCCGATGTCAGCGTGCCCAACTCTCCGTCCGCCAGCGCGTCGCGCGCACCGGCGGCATCGAGGCCGAGCGCCGGCGTGCCGCAGGCCATGGCCTCCAGGAAGGCAATGCCGAAGCCCTCGCCGGTCGACGGCATGACGAAAAGATCGGCCATGCGGTAGGCCTCGACCAGCGTCGCAGCGTCGAGCGCGCCCACGAAGCGTACGCGATCGGCAACGCCCTCATGTTGTGCCAGTGCTTGCAAGCGCGCGCGGTCGTCGCCCTCGCCGGCGGTGACGTAGACGACGTCCTGGCCGGCCTGCACGAGATGCGGAATGGCGCTGATGACGCGGTCATGACCCTTATAACGCTCGCACGCGGACATTCGGCCCACGCTCAACAGGACGCGTTTGTCTTCCAGACCCCACATGGTCCGAAGTGCCGCGCCGTCACCCGGCGTGAAGTCAGCGCCGACCGTGTTCGGCAGAACAATCGCCCGCTCGGGCGCGATCGCAGCCCAGCTCAGCACCTGCGCACGGGTGTAGCGCGACACGCACAGGACCAGATCGGCCGTCTCAATCGCGTTACGCGTCGGCGCGCCGGGCCGCGGCCAGGCCTCGATGCCATGCAACTGCACGATCAGCTTGGCGCGCTTGAGCCGCGCGATCAGCGACGCCAAAGGCGCCATGAACAGATGGCCGCAGAACACGGCGTCCACCTGGTTCGACAGCGCCTGACGGAGCGCCGCCGCCGCATAAAGAACGCGGCCACGACGCGGCAGCACCTGCCGGACGCGCACCGGCGTCGAAACGTTTCCGGCGGCGTAGCGCGGCATCACCACGATCGAGGACACCGCCCCCGTATCGGCCAGAGCGCCGAACAGATCGCGGTTGTATTGCGCAATGCCTCCCTGTCCGCCGTAAGCGTCAGTCACCAGTGCGAGAACGGCGAAGTCGCGCGTCATTCGGCGCGCCGCTAACGCACGCCGTGGCCAGTGAGGATCGTGCGGACCGCCATCAACGCGATAACGACGTCGAGCCAGGGCGAGAAGTTCTTGATGTAATAAAAGTCAAAATGCAGCTTGTAACGCACAAGCTCCGGTCGCGCGACATTGCCTTGCTGCACTTGCGCCCACCCGGCAATGCCTGGCCGCACGATGTGGCGGTAGCTGTAGAAGGCGAGCTCGCGCTCGTACCATTCGGCCAGAGGTAGCGATTCCGGACGCGGCCCGATCCAGCTCATCTCGCCTTGGAGGATGTTGAGGATCTGCGGCAGCTCGTCGATACGATAGCGGCGCAGGAACGCACCGACACGCGTGATGCGCGGGTCCTTCTCCTCAGTGTAGTGCTCGCCCTCCGCGTTCATCAGCATCGTGCGGAGCTTGTAGACCTGAAAGATGCGGCCACGGTAGCCGACGCGCGGCTGCGTGAAGATCACCGGCCCCGGACTGTCGAGCTTGATGAAGACGGCCGCCACCGCGCAGATCAGCGCGACGAACGGCAAAAAGATGATCGCCGACAGCACGTCGATGACGAGCTTGATCTGGGTGTAAAGCGAGGACGGGTTGAGCGAACCGAGCGTGTTCTCGGACAGATGCTCGATGGCGACGCGGCCGGTGAGTGATTCCTGCACCTGCTTGGAATGATAGACCGGAATGCCGTTGAGCGCGCAGCGCGACAAGAACGACTCCCAGCCGGGGCCGATATCAGCGCGCAGGTCGGCGACAATGCCGTCATAGGCCTGCGGAAGCTCGTCTTGCGAGGTCCAGACGAACCAGTCGACCAGATCGCATTGCATCAGCTCGGCGACGTGACCGCCGCGGATCGCCGCCAGACGCAGGCGCTTCACGTTCCGCTCGACCAGGAACACGACGTAGAAGAAGGCAACGGCGATGACGAAGCTCGCCAGCAATTGAAAGCGCGAATAGTCCTGGCGCGTCACCAGCAGCAAAACGGCGATCAGACCATACGAGACGGAAAAGACCGGGAGGATAAACGCAAAGACCTGCATGCCGGGCACGGTCGCGAGCTTGCGGGTGATGATGTAGCCTAGGGCGAGCGCGACAAACGATGCGGCGACCGTATTGCTCAGACTGGGCGGATTGATGCTGAGATTTATGTCCGGCCACCTGACCAGCGCCGGAAACGCGACCGCCAACAACAGGCCCAACCCGAGTTGCCCGCGCCGCTTGGTGAGAAACATCCCGGCCCAATGACGAATTTGGGCGGACAACGGCACCGTTGCGCTCCCCGTGCAGTCTCTGAGGGTCACGTGATGTTCCGTCGGAGACATGTGTTGTCATGGGGCTCGCTTGTGCGAGCCGTCGATTCAACCGTGTAATAACTACCACAACCGGAGCGCGATTTTAAAAAATATTCCACGCTACCGCAGTCCGGGTGAAATCGTCCGGCGAGGTCGGACCACCAGGAGCGGGACCCTGAAAGTCTCCAAGAAACCAATAGATTAGTAGCAGGACAGCGCGTAAGTTGTAAACGGAAAAACCGCACCTCCGCGCCGGTCAAATCGCCAAGCGGGACCCAAATCCTGGCTCAAGCGTAACGCGCGTCGCGAATTACACCGGTCTTTGTCTTGTCGGCGGGGCGATCCGCCGCCGGCAGGTCCTCGGCGCGAGCCGCGTCACGCAAAGGCATCAACAGCGCGCAGCAAATGGCGAAAAGCACGTCCAGGGCCGCGGTGCGCAACGGGTAATCGATCAGCGAATGCAGCATAAGCAGGCAAATGACGATGCACGCCGCGCGCGCCAGCGCGACCTCGAGGACGGCGCCGTTGCCGGGGTTCTCCCGCCACGCCGAAGCGCTCACGGCAGCAAACCAGCCGAGAAAACAGAGGACCAGCACGATCGCCGGCACGCCGCCGGTGAGCCAAAGCTCGAGCCAGTCGTTGTGCGCATGATTGACGTAGCGGTCCATGAGCAGCGTGCGCGGCGCGAAGCGGTCGTAGACCGGCACGAAGGTGCCGAAGCCGCTGCCCAACGGCATGTGCGCGAGCGCCGCCTCGGTCGTCACCTTCGCCACCGACCAGCGGATATCCTCGATGACCTCGGACTGTTCGACCCGCTGCATAATATTGACGAAGCCAAACTGGAACGCGATCAGGCCCGCGATCAGGTTGGCACCCAGCACGAAGGGCAGCAGTCGGCCGTTCGTCTGGCCGCGGTCGTGCCGCCAAGCCAAAAAGATGCAGGCCAATCCGGCAACGCCTAACAGCGCTATCCCCGCGCGCGAGCGCGTCACGGTGAGCCCGATGATGACCGCAACAATCAGCAACGACAGCAGCGTAAGACCGAGGCCGCGCAACGGACGGCGGTCACGCAGCAGGCCGATGGCCCAGGCGAGGATGAACGGCACGGCACAATAAAGCATCGCCGCGTTGTGGTTGGCATTGGCGAAAAAGCCGACCGCGCGGTCCGGATTGGTGATGGCGTAGAAGCGCCAGGTGCCGGCGTCGTCATCCATCATCTGCAGAAGGTCGAGCCCGACGCTGATAAAGACGACGACAAGGATGGCGCCCACCACGAGACGGCGCGTTCGCGCGCCAAGCGAAAGCATCGCGAGGGATACCGCCACCGCCGGCAGAAGCGACATGAGCCCGCGCCACGTGCTGGCTGGATCGAGGCTGATCGGCAACCACGGCGTCGTCATTCCCGCGACTTGATAAGCGGAGGCGATTTCCGCGCGACCCGGCAACGCAGCCCATATCGCAGGCGGCAGCGGGATCAACTGGCACAGCGGAAGCATGACAATTGCAGAAACGAGACCGATGGCCCATCGGCCGGAGCGGTTGAGTTGCGACGGCACGACCATCAATAGGGCGATACCGAGCAAAGGCAAAGCGGCCAATTGCAACACCGCGTCCGACCAAAGCCCCTGACGCGCGCCACCGCCCAGAAGCAGCGACAGAAGGACGATAAAAAACGTATAGGGCGCTAACGCGTTGCTAGCGATGCGTGGGAAGAAAGTGCTGGGGGCCACATGCGCGCGCAATTCGAAGGCCGGGTGCTCGCGTGTATCAGTGCTCGCGTGTATCAGTGCTCGCGTGTATCTATGCGAGATGGACGCGCACAACTTTAAAAGAATGCCACCCACACTTGTATAGGCGCGGGGTAGTAGCGCTATCTAAAACCTGCCTAAGCAAGATTTGGTCAAGGACTCGTGGAACGGTTGGCATTGTTGACCAAGACGCCGATCAGCACGCCGCCGCCAACAACAATGCCGCCGCCGATCAGAAGCGTCGTCGTATCAAGGCCCGGTGGAGGGGCTTGTCCAAAAGCCGTCAGACCATCCGACTGCTCAGCCTGTTGTGGCTGATTTGGAACGGGCGCCGGAGAATTCGCTTGCGCGAAGGCATAAGAAGAAAATACCAGCGAAGACACCAAGGCAATCGCCAACGTTCCGCGCATAATGACACCTCTAGTTGTGTTACTATTAGTATAGCAAATTATACGACACACGCAATCAGAATATAAAAACAGAATACAGACGAGATATCAAAATGTTAGCAGTATTTCGCCTAGTTCGTTTTCGGTGCCTTTGTACCGTCCCGGGACGATAAAATTCGAAGCTGCTGGTACCAGACCTGCCCCTCCAGCAGATGCTCTGACGGTATTCTGGCCGGCAATTCTAGTTGCAATACTTGTCCAGTGCAGCCTGTCGCGGGCACCGTGAAATTTATCGAGAAATCAGTCCACGGGGCGGTGCCGATTGCCAGTTCAGTGTGAGCGAGGCTTTGCGGCGGCTTTCCGGCACAGAGAATGTTCCACCAGAGGCCGCGCGGCCCCGCCAACCTTTCGGTCTTCACTTTCCCAAGAAAAATATAGTCGCCAGGCGGTAGCAGCACGACCTGCCGGACATTGGCGAAATTCACCCGCGCCCCGGAGAACTCAACGCGTAGAACGCGCGCAGTGCCCCCGTCCGGCGACGGCACAACCTGAATGTCGGCGCCTGCCACCTGGGTGACCACCCAGTTGAATGGCATCCGATCCACCGCCGCCTCGAAGTCCTTATTATAAGGAACCGATATATTGCCGCGCATCGATGCCGGCAGCGTCTCGCGCCACGTTTCGTAGGCAATGTCGAAACTGCCGTCGTTGACCAGTCGATTGATATAGGCCTGCAGTTCATCCTTGGTCGGGGGCTGCGCCGACACCTTCAGCGCATTGAAGAGTTCGACCAAACGTGCACGGTCGGCAAGACGCGCCGATAGTTCCGACAGGAACCAGGTGCGCCAAGGGGGTGCTGTCTCGAGGAAATCCGTCAGCGCCTTGAACGCAGGCGGCTTGACAGTAAAGCTCGCCAGCACGGGTAAAAGCTGGCTCTGCAGATCGAGATTGGTCCGCAACACGGCATCGATGTGAGGCAGAGCGTCGGAAAACTCGCCGCGACGAACGTGACGATCAAACAGCCAGGATTGGGTGCTGTTGTCACGCCATGTCCGTTCGCCGGCCAGTCGCATCATACGATCGGCGCGCTCATGATCGCCCTTCTTCTCGGCGATCTGGCCAAGCACGGAGATGGCGCGGGAGTCGAGCGGATTGGCGACGAGCGCACGCTCGGCCCAGACCCGCGCGTCGTCAAGCCTCCCCTCGGGCGACGCCAGGTTCCGCTCAGCCAACAACTCCAGGGCCAGAGATTCGCTCGCATTCCACTCGATTGCCAACTCCGGTTCCGACAAGGCCAGACGGAACGCTCGCGTGTCAGCAACGATATTCCAACCGAGATACAGGAAAGCAAGACCGCCGCAGGCGGCGACACTCAGGCCGATGCGGCTGAGCTTTTGCCGAACGATCGGCGCTTCCTGTTCGACGGCACGACTTTCAGGTTCAACTTTCCGCGAACTGTGGCGCCGCCTCCCCCGTTTCTTTCCTGAGCCTTGACCAGCAGCTATTCCAGCCAGCCTGCGCACAATACCAATAAGCCGCGCTGTCGCATCCTCGTGCGATCGGCTACGACGACGTCGCGACTCTTGCTTGGAAGGCATTTTCTGCGGTCACCCGATGTTAGGGCCGGCGCGTTCAGCGGGGCAGCGTCGTTGCTAGTAATTGTTCCGAGCCGAAATAGAACACCGCCGAAGACAGTGCGAGGAGCACGATGATCAGACCGGCCGGCACAACCCACATGACGAATGTGCGGTATCCGTTCTGAACTGACATTTTGGGCCGCTCTATTTCTATCCACGGCAGGCGCGTCGAACCCCCTTCCCTTCGACTTCGTATCGATCTCTTGTTGCGCACGCGCGGTCGAACCGGATGCTCTCCGCTCTCGGCAGCGGACGACACTTGGTGCCATGCGTTAAGCACGCGTTCCGCATACATGGCGTCCAAACTGTTGTTACGGTCGGGATGCAACCACTGCAACAACCAGCGCATATGACTGCGTGCGGTGGCGCGCGACGCCGCCGGCTCGACGCCCAGGATACGGTAGCAATCCGCATCCTTCCGGAACAGCGCCTGCTGGAGATAGAAACGCGCAGCGTCGATCAAAACCTGCTGCGCTTCGCCTGTGCGTGAGGCGGCGGACTCGCAAGCCTGCGGCTGCTCCGCCGCGATGCGCATCAACTCAATGATGTCCGGCGGTATCGGCGGCGCAACAGAGTCGCGCGCCAAGGCTGGCATGCGGGCGAGATCAAGCGCCAGATCGATGGCTTGCCGGCGCGGCATTGCTCAACTCCTGGAGTGCTCCACCTGAGCGGGCGCCGTCTTCTGGCCATATCCGTAATGCTCAACGGCGCCGTAACCGTAGCCATAACCGTAACCATAGCCGTAGCCGTAGCCATAACCGTAACTGGCGGTACGGAAATCATATTTGTTCATAACCGCACCGACCATGCGCGCCCGCGCAAAGTGGAGACGCTTCAGCCCGGCCTTCACAATACCGCGCCGGGTATCTGCGGTTGCCATGACCAGAAGGGTTCCAGCAGTCATGCTTGAAAGCAAAGGCGCATCGGCTAGACCCATGACCGGCGGAGCATCCACGATCACAACGTCAAATTTCTCGCCGGCCGCCGACAAAAGCGACATCATCTTGGAACCCGCCAGCAACTCCGCCGGATTCGGCGGGAGCGGGCCGGTCGGCATGAAGTACAATCCTTTGATTTCCGTTTCCTGGAACAAACTGCCGTTCGCTGGCGCGCCCGCAAGATAATTCGCCAGCCCGGAAACATTCTCGCGTTTGAGATTGTGATGTTGCGAAGGGTTCCGGAGGTCGGCATCAATCAGTAATGTCTTCATGCCGAGCTGAGCAAAATTGACCGCCAGAGCGAGGGCGGTTGTCGATTTTCCCTCTCCGGGCCGCGCGCTCGTGACGAGGATGCTCTTGGGCGCTCCCTGGTCAGTTGAAAACTGCAAGGCCGTGCGGAACGATCGATAGGCCTCCGCGACAGGAGAATTCGACGACCCCGTGATATCCGCGATGAGTTCACCCTCGATGAAGGGGATGATGCCGAGCACCGCCAGCCCCAGCTGCTCCTCGACTTCCTCCGGAGACTTGAAGGTATCGTCGAGAATTTCAAAAATGCCGATGGCAACCCCCGACGCCAACAATCCAAGGATAAACGCCAAAAAGAGATTCTGACGGAGATTCGGCTTGTATGGCGCGCCCGGCCGCTGCGCACGATCAATGATCGCAACATTGTTGGATTCGACCGCACCAGCAACGCCGACGTCCTTGTACTGCTGGAGGAGGCCGTCATATAGAGTTCGGTTGGTATCAGCTTCACGCTTAAGAATATTGTATTGAATCTGCTTGTTTCGAATATCAAGCATTCCCGCTATTTTCTCGTCGATACGCTTCTTCAGCAGCAGCTCTTGCTCGACCGCGGATTCATATTTAGCCTTCGTCGAGTCCTTGATGACCTTGACGACGGAATTTATCGACTGGTCGATCTGATCAATCTGGGTCTTTAGCCTTACCATTTCCGGATAGGCCGGCTTGAACGTCGCGAGCTTGTCCTGATATTCGGCCATCAGGGCGATCCGCCGCTCACGCAGGCTCTGGATGGATTTATCCTCAAGGATGACCGGCAAAGCGATTCCTTTGCTGTCCTTCAATCGCTCCCATCGTTCCTGAGCCGTCAAGCGCTCGCTGGAAATCTTTTGGAGATTGGTGTTCAAGGCCGACAGATCGGTATCTATCAACGACTGTTTGCCGTCGCCGACTGTAACTGTGACAATCCCGCTCTGGTCGGCGTAAGCAACCAAGGACTTTTCGGATTCTTCCAATTTGAGCTTAAGTTCCTCCAGGCGTTCCTTTAAAAAATTTCGCGCATAAGAAGTTGCGCCAAAGCGCCGATCGAGGTTCGCACGAATGAAACTCTCCGCCACACCGTCCGCTACACGGGCGGCCCATTCCGGACTGGGACTGTCAAACGTGATCGCGACGAGGCGGGAATTTGGGATGGGCCGCACGCCCAAGCCCCCTTGTACGATACCAGCGGCCGCGGCTTTTTTTTGAACGAGATTGCGCGCGTCATTCGGCGCACTCTTAAATATCATGCCCCTCAGCCGCCCCCAGGCTGACGTCGCTTGCGGATTGATAAAACCTTCCGCGTTGCCAAGATCGAGGTCTGCAGCCGTACGCTCCGCCAGAGACCGACTTTTGAGCAAGTCGTATTGCGTCTGATAGAATCTCAAAATGTCGCCGGTATCCCGGTCAACACCGATGGTATCCATCTTAACGACCTTGGGCGCCTCGCGGTCAATCTGGATGGTCGCTTGCGCACGATAGATCGGCGTTGACGTGAATGTTGCTATAAAGCCAATCGACAAACAGAGAATTGTTATCCCTGCGATCAGCAGGCGATATTTCATCGCCAGGCCAAACAGCCAAAAAACAAACCGACGATATTCCGAGATCTTGCTTTCGTGGACGCTGTAGAGTTCTTCGGGTCGGGCACTTGCGCTGGAGCGCGCCATCACGGCCGGGCCGCCGTTCTGAAGGGAAGGCAGGCCCCCGGATCGGCCATCGGCATCAAAGGTGAAGTTTGGCGCAACCATTCACAGACTCCGCTCATTTCATCCAGAGAACTGGCTAAAGTATCGACGCGAATATCGCGAACGGCAGCAGGTCTTTCACGTTCTTGATAGCCACCCTGGATCCAGACTGTTCCGCTACTACCAGATCCCCGCCTTGCAGCACTGGATCGTTCACCTTGCCGGCAAGGATGTCGCTATAGTTATAGACTTCATCCGAAACGGTCTGATTGCGCGTTCGTGCGATATGCACGCGGCTCGTATCAGCGAGATCTCCTAAACCACCGGCATTGGCGATCGCCTGCGTAAGGGTCAGCCTTCCTTCGATGGCCAAGACCCTGGGCGTCCTGACTTCCCCGTTCACAGTTACTTTCTGACCGTACTGTTTGACAAAAACCGAGACCTGGGGTGATCGCAGATACTTCTGCCTGAGTTTGTCGCCGATGATTTTTTCGGTCTCTTGAGCGCTCTTTCCGGCAACCGAAATCTTGCCGACGAGCGGCAAGGAAATGTGCCCGTCCTCGCTCACTTGCACGGTCTTATTCAGTTCCTGCACCTGGAACACAGTGACATCGATAATATCTCGCGCTGAAATAAGGTAGTCGACGCCACTCGCGTTTTCTTTAGCCAGAGCGTCGATAGGGGCAAGGCTGGAAGCGGAGCCCGACTGTACCGTCTGGCTCTCGGCGACCGCGACTTGCGCCGGCTTGCTTTGATCTTGCGCGCAGTTCCACAGCAGCAACGGTGCCGCCAGCAGAAGCGTCAATCTCCCTAGAAGCCTAAACCGAGTCATCAACCGCCTCGCATCACGCGCTTAAAAACACCGCTCCACGCCGACGACGTTCCGACGCGCGGCGCGGCCTGGCTGAAATTTGGAAATACTCGGATTGAGTGAGAGTTGGCTCACGACCGTCGATCAACTGAGTCCTCAGATCGGACGCAATATGCACGTCGGCTCCGGTCACAAGCCGGACCGGAATCCCCGCATAAACGATTGCATCCCACAGGCGCGCGACCGCGGTACGAATTGCCGGCCCGGTGTTGTTGTCGATACCCGGAAAAATATGCGGGGTGCTGGCAACTACGGAAATGCCATCGGCTGCTGCAATGCGTGCCATCGCCAGGGACATCTCTATATTTTTCGCACCGTCATCGGTGCCGGGCAGAAGATGACAATGCAGGTCGAACAAGTCCTGATTCCCCGGCCTGCTTCCGCTTACGAAGTCTCGAAACGGAGCATCTTTAAACGCGAATGCAAGCTCCGGTCCGGAACGGCTCACGTCGCCATTTCGGCGGTCGAAACCGCACGACAACCTGCGGCAAGTACCTGCCTTTGTAGCAAGATGATTGAACCCGCAATTTATATGGCATTTCTTTAAGAACTACCATACGTTGAGGGTGTTGATTTTGCACTGCACGCAATAGTAGAGTAAAGCGTTACCGTTCTGGTATAATGGTAGTGCTTCAAAATCAAGCCACGACCGACCAATACCGATGGACGCAGCGGCACAAAAAAAGCCCCTCTTCTACGTCGTCGACTGGTTGCCGCCGAATTTCGGCGCCGTGGGGCAATATGCCCTGATTACCTCGCAGAAGATGGCCGCCGACGGCCATGAGGTTCACCTCATCGGCCTGACGCGTGACGCCGGCGGAGAGCAGATCAGTTCCGCGCCCGGAACCGCCGGGGTCCTCACCGTCAAATCGTTGTCCGCGAAGCCCTACGAAAAGACCCGCCTGTTGCGCCGGCTGTTGTGGACGCTGGGAGCCAACATCCGGCTGTCCTTCGCCGTGCTGCGGCATCCGCGCTCGCGGAACGCCACCATCCAGTTCACCGGCGCGCCGCCCTTCATGCTGTATTTCGCGGTCGCGTTGAAACATTTGCGCGGTGCCCGGCTGATCTATCGCATCACCGATTTCTACCCCGAGGCCATCATCGCCCACATGGGCCGGCGCCCGCTTGCGTTCGGCTTGCTGGAACGGTTCACCTGGTGGCTGCGCCTGCGGGTCGATTCCTTTGAAGTGCTCGGCGAGGACCAGCGCGAATTGCTGCTGCGCGGCGGCATCCCGCCGGAACGAATCACCGTCAAGCGCGACACCACGCCAGTTCCGATCACCGGCCGGGAGACCCCGGCTCCCAAGCCGGCCGCCCTCGAAGGCCGCAAGGTGCTGCTCTATTCCGGCAACTACGGCGTGGCGCATGAACTCGAGACCGTGGCGCTGGGGCTGGCGCGCCACCACCAAATGGGCGCCGACCGGTTCGGACTGTGGCTGAACGCTTCCGGCAACAATGCCGACATCCTCGAGCGCCGCCTGCGCGACATCGGCGCGCCGGTGGCGCGCACTCCGCCGGTGGCGCTTGATGATTTTGCCGCGCTGCTCGCGGCCGCCGACGCGCATCTCATCGCGTTGCGGCCGGAGTTTTCCGGCATCGTGTTTCCCTCGAAAGTCTATGCCTGCATTCTCTCCAACCGGCCGATCGTGTTCGTCGGTCCGCAAAGTTCCGACGCCCACCTGCTCTGCTCACGCGCGCCGCAACGCTATGTTCACGTCATGCCGGGCGATTTTGCCGGCTTTTCAAGAGCCCTGGATGAACTCAGCGCCTCGCCATAGCGACGGAACTTTTCGATCCACCCGGATCGTTCACCGTACCCCGATCTTCGTGGTTCACTCATTGCGATGCAATACTCGGCCGAAGGCGCTCAGACTGCCGGCCGCTCCAAGCGCAAGTTGCGCATTGTCCCCGCGCACGCGCACCAAGCCCGCTGTTCCACTGAACGCGATGTTATCGTCGCGATAGGAAAACGGTGTGGCGCTCAGGAATACGAAATCGGCGCCGACGGCCGTCTCGACCTTGACGGCTTTGCCGCCGGCAAGCGCCGTGACGATCGGCGGCGCTTCGCTCTTCAGCCGTGGATAGATCAGTGCCGTGAACGCGCCGTTGTCGTCTCGCGCAATCAGGCCGGTCTGAGTCGTCGACAAGCCGCCGAATTTGCCGGCCGTCATGCCCGAGGTCGCGTGCGTCCGCTGCTCGGTCGCCAGGGCGACCCCCGGCGGCTGAATAAAACGAATGTCGGTGTCGACGTCCTCGTTGCCGACGACCAGCGCGCCTTGCTTGCCGAGGTCGACGCGGGCTGCGGTCAGCCAGAGCCGCCACACCGCCGGCTCGGCGTGTTTCATGGTGTCGGCAACGACGAAATAATTCGGCCCGAGCGGGTCTGCGTCTTTTATGAATGCGATCTGCCGCGTCCAGGCGTCGTTCTTCAGGCCGCGCACGTAGTCGATCTGCTCGCCGGTCGAGAACGCCGTTATCTGCATTAAGCCACGGCCCGGCGCGCTCGGCGCAACCACCATATTGTGGTCGTCGGCCGGCATGTAGCCGGCGTAGCCGAAATCGTTGGCGACCAGCCGGCCCTTCCCCCACAGCGTGAAGCTGCCGGAGTCCATGTCGTAATGGTCGTGGTTCACCCCGGCGATCAGATAGAGCTGCGTCTCGCGCGGTGTCGGAAAATGCGCGCGCAACATCGCGCCGGTGTTCGGAAAAAATTCACTGCCATACGCGGGCGCTTGCGGCTCGATCGAAGACTCGCGCAACAAGAGCCGGAAGCCGGAGAAAATGGGATTGAAGCCGCCGATGCCCGTGCTCGGCGGCGAGCCTTGTTGACGGAACATCCACTGCATATGGGCGGCAAAGTCCGGGTCCTTGTGCTGCCAAAGATTCGCGACCAAGCCGAATTGCCCGCTCGGCTCCCGGATATACGTGTTGCCGATCGGCGGCAGATGGCGATGTCCCTGCGCGGCGGAATCCGGCGGCGTCGATATCTTGGCGAGCCAGTCAGCCACTTTCTTGATCTTCGGATCAAACAGCAGATCCTCAAAGCCGACATTCTGAGCGGCCAGAAACACGCCGAGCAGATAATCGAACGACAAAGTGGCGTAATGCGGCGCTTCCAGCCAGCCACCATTGCCGTCGGCCCAGAAATCGAGCTGACTCTTCATTTCATCAACGCCGTTGCGCAGCCACGCCTTGGCCATCGGGTGTGGCACAAGCATCGCGCCCAGCAACGCACGATAGGCGGCGACCGTCGACGTCATGTTCGGGTTGGCGGAAAACCGGCGCGGCGGCGACCAGTAATCGTCGCGATTGACGGTGTAGGCAAGAAAGACAAGCTGCGCCCTCAGCCGCGCGCGCATGGCCGGCGACAGCGACGCGTCGGACCAGACAGCATCGGCCAAATAGGTCGCGGCCATGATCGCAACCTGAATGTGCGGGGCGAAACCCAATGTCACCAGCATGTCCTGGCGCAACAACATATCGACGGCGTCCTGGGTGAGCGACACCGCCGCTTCGACGAGATGGCGCCCGAGGTCGGCATCCTTGCTGCACAGATAATACCGCACCGGCTCGTCAAGCCCGTACAGGCTGACGGGCGACGTGCGGAATTGCGCGAGTTTCGCCGCTTCGACGTTCGTGCTCCGGCAAGCTGCCGGGAGGCTTCTTTTCGTCACCGCCAGGCGCGGATGCTCGCCATCGTCCGCCGGCCACTCCAGGACGTAGTCCTTGATGCGGTTCAGCGGAAAATCGCTGTGCTTGATTTGATGCTGCTGCGGCAGCGGCGCCTGCTGCCGGTTGCCGCTGCGCAACGGCGCGAGGCTCGTCTCCTTATCAAGCGCCACGATCATCCACGCGCGCGCGCCGCCTTTGAGCGACAACGTCCATTTCAGCCCGGCGCGGTCCGACGTCAGAAATGCCTGCGACGTCGCCCGGTGCTGCGGCTTCGCCGGATCGACCCAGAGCGCCGGTGCACGCGCCGCGATCGCCAGTAAATCGCTGCCTTGTTTTTGATAAAGCGCAAACCAGGTTCCTTGCCGTTCGCGCTCCCACCAATGCAGCCACGGCTCCAGCACGAACGCCGCGACGTCGTAGTTCGTCGGGATCGTCCAGGAATCGAGTTTGCCTTCACGGCCGCCGGCGACTGATTTGCCGGTGCGGTAGAGCAACGCGTCCGGCATGAAGTTAGGACTCAGCAACAACTTGAACACGCTGCCATCGTCGAGCGCGAACGTCTCGTCCGCCAGCACCGCGGGCTCATGCGACTGCAACCGGAAACGCAGGCGCCAATTCCGCGCGCCACCGAAACCGACGTCGCACACCACCTCGACAAACGCCGGACCGCGCGCCGTGACCTCAACGCGATAAGACTGCACGGGCGGCGCGTCGAACAGCAGCGAGTTCCCGACCCAGCGACCCGAAGCGAGTCGAATGCCGGCGATCGGCCCCTCGCCGTCGCGCAATGTCGTGCGCAGCGCGATGCCGACGCGGCTGTTGCTGAGGCGGATGAGATCCGGCGTTTCCTCGATGGCGAGGTCGGTTACCGCGGCCGGCTCGGTCGTGGCAGCGAAACGATAGTCGCGTCTCTCGAGCGGATCGAGATCGGCGAGGAACTCGATCGATGCGGGCCGGCCTGGAACGACCTGATAGAGCGTGGGCTTTCCGTCGGGACCGACCAGCGGCAATCCAGCCTGGGCGCTTTGGAGCTGAGCAGCGGAGGCTGGAAATCGCACACTCTCGTTGCGCCAGGTGCGGCCGATGAAATCCCGCAGAACGAAGGCGTCGCTGCCGGGAACGCTCGGCTGCGCCGGTGCGGAAGCCGACGTCATGCACAGAACGATCGCGAACAGCTGCTTCCTGCAAAAAACCATCGCTAAGCCTTCACAAAACCTCCCGCATTAGGGCGCCCGACGCGGCAAATTGATCGACAAACCACTCGTTCCTCGCTGCGCTTAGCCCTGGCTACCGCCGAAAGGGGCCATCCGTCGACATGGCGTGATGAACCCGCGGAGATTGAGTGCATTAACGATAAATACCCTCAATGATTGTGCGCGGTATGGTTGTAGTATAACCTATTTTAAGAACTTGAGCGTGGGGCATGTCGCTGTTCATGCGGAGATGGGCCACGAGGGATTTGCGAGCCGGCGATCTCACCGCGCTTCGCGACGTTGCCAAAGGCAGAGGGAATCCCAAAGACCCTCGGTTCGATCGCCTGCGCAATCGTGGGTTCGTTAAAGAAAGCAAGACCGGCACACTTAGAGTCACCATCTTGGGCTGGCTGGCTCTCCTTATCAAAGGCGCGACGATGAACCAGTAGCGTGCGGCGTCACCGCCATATCGCCGCAAGTCTATGGTGGCTTTAGAACAAACCCGGGACCAGTCGAAAACGGACCCGCTCGGCATAGGACCGATAAGCGGGATCCTGCCTGAGGATCGCTTCTTCGCGCAGCAAGCGCGCGAGTTGGAGCGCGAAGGTCGCCAGATAAAGCACCGCGTTGTGCAGCAACGGAAAACCCAGGATGAAACCGATATGGGTGATAACGTAGCCCGCGTACATCGGATGGCGGACAATGCGGTAGAGCCCGCCGGTCTTGACACCATGGTTCGCAGGCACGACGCCGAAGCTACGCCACAGCGACAGCTTCGCGCCGATCTGAACGATCAATCCGACAAGCATCAGCACGGTCGCGACGTCCGACAGGCCCGGCGTACTGCCGGCGACCGGAGCGACCAAGAGCGGCAAAATTACAGCCCCCAGGCTCAAAGCCCAATCGAGCGGACGCGTCGAAACCAGCATGGACGGCCGGCGGCTCAGGATGAGCGCGACCCCGAGCGTCTCCGAGACCACCAGCAGAATCGCCTGCGCATTGATGGCCGCGGCGGCGAGCACCAGCTCGGGATGGGCATATTGAATCAAGACAAGCTGGACGAACCGCGCCAGCATCCGATCTACAAAATAGATAAAGAAGCCGAGCACCAATGCGCGTTCGATCAGATCGGGAAGGTATCCTCGGGCGAAACGGCCCCCCAGCCTCCCATCCGTGGCCCAGCCGCCCAGCCGAAACAGGGACAACAAACGGCTAGCCCGCTCTGACGCCCGAACGCGATCGTTGTTCGTGATCTGAGGCCCCGCTCTTTGCTTGCGCTCCGGAAAATGTTGGAAGGTTTCACGCTAACACCGCTCTCGGCAGCGCACATAGTCTGGATCTGCTGCCTGCGTCCCCGAGCCTGGCGGACATGCGCCCGCCACGGCGCGACAGGACCCCAAAAATAGACCTGATGGGTCAGGCCTGGAGGTCGATGACCGTTCCCCGCTACCGCGACAATTGCGGATGAAACCGACGGCCGCGATGGCGGTGGTCGCACAAGTATGGGCCAGCACGAGCAGGTGAAGCCGCGGACCGCCCCAGGCGACCGAAAACAACCGGCAATGCGGACATTGCCCCCTCAGGCGGTTGCGAAATTCATCCCTTTTTAGGCTATTAGTAGCCGATTCGTGGTTGTGGACCGGAAAAATGCCCCTTGGCATTGTGGCCGAGGCGTGGTATTTTTAACACCATAAATAGGGGCTGTTGAGGCATGCAAAAATTAAAAGATACGGCTAGTGGCCGTCAGCAGACTCCGGCGCGCGAGCGGCGCGAGTGGGTGAAACCGTCGTTCGGGCGCATCAATTTGGCCAGTGCACGCGGCACCGTCGGGCCGGACGATACCGACGCCGGAAGTCTAGCCTGACTATTCGACTCTAATAGCTTTTGCTTCTCATCAAGGCACGTTAGTCCGGAGCGTCAGCCTGTTCGCAAATGTGGCGAACATGCATATGAATTCATAGGCGCACCTTCAGGCTTTTCCATAAACCTACGCATGAAATGCGCGGCGCTGATGATCGACAGCAGCCTCTGATATGCGGCTGCCTGATCTGGCGTTGGGATTGCCGGCCAATTTCTCAACAGGCCATTGATTTCTGCTAAATTTAAAATTCTTCGCAGCCGATCGTTGCGCCCGAGCCGGCCGACTTCTTCCCGTAGCAAATCGAGCGAGCCGCTGGCGGCTTCGAACCATTCGGCGGCTTGACGCCCGCGCAAACGCTGTTCGGTAACCTCTTTCGGCAAAACCCCGGCCATTGCGCGCCGCGCAAGCCATCGTGTCTGCCCCTGGCGAAGAAATTGCCGTTCTGGAAGCCTGGCGCGGAAGGCCCTCAACCGCCGGTCACCCAGCGGATCGCGAATTTCTAGATCATAAGCCGCGAGCGCCCCGCCCCAAACGTTCCCCAAATCGGGCGTCCGCACGCAGAAATGATACATCGCACGATCGTCACCGCGACGGAACGCGGGCTTGGACAATGATCGGCTCCGCACGATTTCCCTCAGCTTTTGCGCGGAAAAAAAATCCGCGTTGATGCCGGTATAGAAAAGCGATGCCGGGTCAGGTCGGCCGAGAAGCCTGTCCACGAAGCGCCATAGCGCATCGGGAAAGTAGGGACCGAGCGTCAGCGCGACAAGATTGCGATACGCCGTGCCTTCCTTGCGATGGAGCGACGTCCACTCAGTCAGCAATTCCACCAGACGCCCGTGGCGAAGCAGATAAGGCAGCAGTCCAAGGCCATCGTAGCTCAGTGTGCGGTTGCCCATGCCGCCCGACAGCATCACGCGAATTCCGCGTTCTCGCGCCCGGCCGTGAAGATCTTCGCGCCAGCCGCCATTGTTCAAATCCCGCAATGGATGCTCGAATGCGTCGGCGTGACGATCCAGCGCCTCGAAATCGAATCGCCCGCGGCCGCGCACAAGGACGTGATCGACATTGGCGAGGCGCTGCGCGACCGCCGTCGCAATCGGTCCCTCGTCGGTGCGCCACCCGAAGGGCCGCGTCTGTTTCCAGTCTACTGGTGGGACCGCGGTATATGCCGTCAATCGTTGATGGCGCGCAGCCAGCAGGCGCGCGGCAATGATGGTGACCGTCGAACTGTCCCACCCCGAACTCAGATGGCTGCCGGTGGGATGAATCGTTCGCAGCCGGCAGCGGATCGATTCCTCCAGAATTTCCCGAAAAGCTTCGACATACTCATCGTCACGAGCGTAGCTGAGCAAGCTCAGCTGTTCCGGTTGCCAGTGCTCTATGTGCCGAAGCGCACTCTGCGTGAACACGACGCATTCGCCGGGCGCGACACGGGAAATGTCGCGGTAGATCGTTGCCCCCCGCGGCAGAGCGACCGGCGAAAGGCTGACTAGAAAAAGTTCGTCATCGATATCGCGCGGCACACCCTGATTGCTGAACAGAGCCGATGGCGTCGTTGCGAACATCAGAAAATGCTCGTCTCGGAAAAAGTAAAGCGGCCGCGTGCCGATATGGTCCCGCGCCAAAAACAGCTCCCGCTTCTCCGCATCCCACACCGCGAAAGCGAAGTCGCCCAACAGGTGCGGCACGCAATCCTCGCCCCACTTCTCAAAGGCGGCGAGCGCATAGGCGCTGTCGGGCCAGTCGCGGGCGCGCTCGGGCTCAAGCGCCAGCGCGCGCGCCAACTCTTCGCGGTTGTCGATGCGGCCGTCGAACACCAGCTTGAAGCGTCCGCCGCCGCCGGTGAGCGGCTGCCGGTCGGCGCGATCCTCGGCGTGCAGGATTGTCTGCCGCCAGCCGAGCGCGACGTCGCCGCCGTCCCAGAAGCCTTCGCCGTCGCGGCCGTGCAGCGCCAGCGCCGCCAGCGCCTTTCGAACCGCCGGGCCGGCGGGCGCGCCGCGCCAATCGATCATGCCTGCGATGGCGCTCATGGCGTCGTCGGCTCTTGCTGCGGGAAGGTCGTGAGCAGCCGCGCCGCCGCCTCGACCACGCGGCAGCTGTCGGCGGCATCGCGCGCGAGGAATTTACGCAGCGTCGTCATGACGGGTCTGGATAAGGCCGGCCGCCAACATCTGGTCGAGCAGTTCGCGCAGCTCCGAACGGCAGCGGTCGGCGTCGATATCGAATTCCTGCATCATGGCTTCGCAGAGCGCACCCAACGTGCGTGGCTGATCGAGCAGGCGCCAGACGTGCGCGGCGGTCGCGTTGAAGCCGAGATACGAGCCGCTCGCCATGTCGAGCACCGCCAGTTCCTCGCCCAGATTCGCCGCGACGAGGCCGGGTCGTCGCTCGTAAGCTCGTTCGGCAGATATCATGCGCAATTCTCGCTACACAGCCATATGAGCGGCCAGCCGCTCCGACCAGCGTCGCAAATGCGTGCTATCGAGAGGCCGCACAAAGCGGAACATTTCAACGTCGCGGCTGACTTTCGCCAGAGTCTCGAAGGTCCGTTGCTGCTCGCCGACCGTCAGCAAGCCGACGCGCATACGTAAACACCAGATCAGCGTCTGCATGGCCGCGACGCCGTCGACGCGATAGATGCCTGGCGCCGCCGCCTCGTCGGCAAACGCGAGTGCATAGATGCGCCGGAGCGGCAGCGACGCCGGGGCCGGCTGCGCTTGCCGGAATACCGATTTGGCGATGTTCGGCATGCGCGCGAACGGCGCGCGTTCGTTCCAGGCGAGCGCCTGCACCGCGTCGTCCCACAGCCGGAACTCCTGGATGCCGCCTCCCACCATGACAGCGCCGCCGCCCGGCTGTAACAGGCAAAGGTCGTCCGCATGCAGCGCGAAGCCGAGGTCGGTCAGCGACGCGGCCAGCGTCGATTTGCCGAAACCGGTCTGGCCCGCCAGCGCCATGCAGCCGTCGCCGACGCGGATGGACGATGCATGCAGCGGGACCAGGCCACGCCGGAAGCCGACGATCGACGAGCCGGCGCCGAGCACGAGCGTCCACAGAAGCACCGGATCGCATTCTTCCAACCGCTCGACGACGATGCGCGAATCACCCGCGACATACATCCGCAACACGTCCGCGTAGGTGAACAGGTATTCGGTCGCGCTCGCCTGGACGCTTTCGTCCTGGTAACTCGGATCGGCGATCGAAGCGGGCACGCGGCCGAATTCGATCGTCACCGGGCGGCCGTCGTCGTCCGCGCCGGCCTCCATGAGGCCCGGTACCGGTTCGGCCGAGTGGAAGGTCAGCCCGAACAGCGCGTAGCGACGCGGGTTCACCAGCACCTCGGCCCGGTGGACGGCGCGGCAGTTCATGGAAAACCTTCCCTCCGTTGGCGAATTGGCTTAAGGACGGCCAGGCCCAGGCGAGCGACCGGTCCGCGACAACCTGGGGTTATGGATACCACCATGTTCGGCCGCCTGAAACCTACGATCGTATTATCCAAAGAGCACCAACTTTTTGGTGCCGTTTTGGCGGCCGACTGGGCGGCGGGCGCGACGCGGACGTGGGATCCGGCCCTGTTCCGGGGCATCGATTGGAGCTGCGTCCCGAACCTCGCCTGGCAGCACAAGGTGCGGCCTTTGATGGCCGCCGCCTTGCGCGAGGCCGGCTGGCCCGCCGGCTCCATCGGCATCAAATTGTCAATCGAGGCGGCCGAGCGGGAGTGCTCCCTCAAGACCATGGCCCAACTCACGTTGTTGTCGGGCATCGCAGCGGCGGCGCGGGCGCAACACGTCCGCGCGCTGGCGCTCAAGGGCGTCACGCTCTCGCTGCGGCTTTACGGCAACCCCTTTGTCCGCGAGGCGTTTGATCTCGACCTCTGTGTTCATCCCGATGACACCGCGCGCTTCCAGGCCGTTCTCGAAACCGCCGGCTGCGTTCCGGCCGCGGAGGAACCGCCGCTGACGCCGCGGCAAGCGGGCATTCTGGCGCGCTTCCGCCACCACCGCACCTTCCGCCATCCCGGCAGCGGCGCCATCGTCGAGAGCCACTACGCGCTCGACCGCAACCCGCATCTGCTGGCGACCGACTTCGATACGCTCTGGCGCAACCGCGCCGAGCTCCCTCTCGGCCAGACCACAATGCCGACGCTCGGCGACGAGGACCTCGTCTACTATGTCGGCATCCACGCCGCGCGGCATTGCTGGGAACGCTGGAAATGGATCGGCGACCTGGCCGCGCTCTATCGCAAGCTCGACGACGCGCAATTGCAGCGGGTGCGGGACCGGGCGCGCCGCGAAGGCAACGAGCATCTGTTCGACGCTAGCGTCCTGCTGACCGCCGCGATCACCGGCCTGACGATGCCCGGGGACCTGGCCGGCCGCGCCGCTGAAAACCGGCGGGCGCACGCGCTAGCGGACCGCGCCATCCGTTATTCGACCCGTCACGTCACGCCCGAAAGCGTCGCGGGCCACCACTACGTGGCCTCGCATCTTGCCCATGACGTGCGGCTGAAGCCTTCGCCGCGCTACCTCGCCTATGAGTTCCTGTCGATGCTGCACCATGAGGGCGACTGGCACAGGCTGCGCCTGCCGGACCGGCTGATCTGGCTGTATTATCTGTTGCGCCCGATGACCTATTTTCAACGCCGCGCCAAAAACCTCCAGCGCTGACGCGATCAGCTTCCCAACAACGACGGCGCTCACGCTTTCGACCGTTCCTTCGCCGCCGGCAACGGGTCGTTGTGGCCGAACCGCCGCCCCCGCCGCCAGAGCCAGGATGGCAGTC
The DNA here is from genome assembly GCA_964372105.1 of uncultured Undibacter sp. Lineage (GTDB taxonomy): Bacteria > Pseudomonadota > Alphaproteobacteria > Rhizobiales > Xanthobacteraceae > Pseudolabrys. The sequence continues at coordinate 2,352 of CAYJPU010000002.1, read as the reverse complement.
GCAAAATCGGATAGAGAAAATGCAACGGCGTCGGCAAGGGATAACGCACAACGTCGCTCACGCGCACCGACAAGACGCGGCATTGCGCCAGGAAATATCCTGTTCCCCGGCCCAACAGGAATTGCATCAGCGCGACGCGCGTCGAGCCGAACGGACGGTTTTCAATTTCGGTTTCGGCATCGGGCCCGACCATCGCGTCCAGCGCGAAGGCAACCAACAGCCGGAGTCTTTTGTCGGCTTGAATCTCATCGCCCAGTCCGGCCGGAAGCTTCAGACCCAGCAACCGGTGACAGAGCAGAAGGGCCTGTCCGGCACATAGGCCGCTGCCGACCGCCTGCGCGTAACGATAGAGCCGCTCAAGATCGGCTTCTCCCTTATTTGCGAGCAAGGCATTCAGGTCGGCCAGCCATTTGAGCCGCGACCAGGCGTGGCTGGCGGCATGAACGCACAGATAGGCAAACAAGTTCTCGTCGCTCAGGGTGCGCAGGCTGGCGCCGCCGGACAACGCGACCGTCTGCGGCTGCGCAAAGGCGTCGATGCCGGCGAGAAGCCGCATGTTGTCGGTCAGCCGCCAGCGCAGCTCGACCAGTGGCTCGCGGCCATGGCGCCGCAGCGCGAGCTCGTTGCCGTATTGGATGACAGTCCGGCGCTGCGCCTTGCTCAGCGCATCGGCCGGCGCCGACAGCGCGTAGCCTTCGCTTGCAAGGAAACGCAGCGCGTCTTCGGCGCGCGCCGCCGGCACCAGCAGATCGATGTCGCGGCTGTGCTTGAACGCCTGCGAACCGTAGGCGAGTTGCGCGAGCACGGTCCCCTTCAACATCAACACTGCGATGCCCGCGGTATCGAAGCCACGCTGCAGCCGCGCACTTTCGAACGCCAGCAACAGGTTCTGGCGCACGATGCGCTCTGCCTCGGCCGCGAGCGCGCCGGCCTCGGCCGCCGGCACATCGATGCCCGCCATCTCCAGCGCGTGATGGACGAGCCCGGCGACGCGCTGGCGCTTCACGATGCGCAACACGTATGGCCAATCGAGCGCCGGCACGGCGGCCGCGCCGATCGCCGCCTTCGCTTGCGCGTCGAGCGGCCAGCGGCAGCAGGCGGCGACCAACAGGAATTCGCGCGGCAGCGCTGTTGCGGTCATGAGGGTGCTTTACGCGCTGAGCGCACGCGCGGCTCCCCTCACGCTGTCGTCCGGTTGGCGCAGATGATCCACCAGCCGTTCGGCTTCACGCTCGAACACGTCGAAGCCGCGGTGACGCGCGGCGCTGAACACCGCCGCGTGATGCGCCACCGCCGTCGCCTGCTGGAAATTGCGGTCGATTCTGTCCATCTTTCGCACGAAGCTGCGGCGATAGGTGTTCGCCATCAGCGCCTGCACCGCCAACGCGGCGGTCAAGCGCTCGATTTCTTCCGGCGCGCCGTCCGCAACGTTCCGCAGCAGATAGATCCGCGCCAGCGGATACGGACCACGGTCGCCCGGCGCCGCAAACGGCACGTGATATTTGTCGCGGCCATCGCTCGCGCGCTCCAAGGCACGGCTGTCGTGGCCGAACGTTTCGGCGGCGTCGCGCCACAGCTTCAGGCGCGGCAGGCCCGGCCACGCCATCGGGCGGCCCTCGTCGTCGAAGCTCACGACGCAGACGTCGTCGCACAGCACCGGATAGCCGCGCGTCTGGAAATAAGCCGCCAGCGTCGACTTGCCGATGCCGGTGCGGCCGGCGAAGGCGAAGGCGCGCCCGCCCATGACCACGGCGTTGGCGTGCAGCGGCAGGAGACCGCGCTGATGACAGAGCGCGCCGAAGGCGGAGCCGAGCAGGAACAGGCGCAAATTGACGGCCGACCCGCCGACGCAGGGCTCGACCAATATTTCCGCGCCGCCGCGCACCAGATAGCGCGCGCTGTCCTTCACATCGATCAGAAACGTGTCGCCGCCGATCGCGCGCACACGGCCGGCGCCGGGAGCGACGGTCAAGTCCGCCGGTATCGTTCCGGAGCGGACGACAACGCGGGGCCGCACGCCGACCGCCGGCGGTGGCGGCATGCCAGCGAGTTCAGGCAACGGGATCTCGGAATGCACGTCGAGACCGAAACAGGCATAGCGGTGTTCCAGCCGGCCCACCGCCTCGCCGCTGTCAATTCCGGCGCCCATCGGAATCCTCCCGTGCCCGTGCAATTATAATACGATAATCGCGATAGTTGTACCCATCTCGGCCGCGGGCGGGCCCGGCGGCGGCGGCGACCCCGGCTCTTGCGCCGGTTCGGCCGGCATGCGAAGCCCTTGCCGAATTCAGCGTTTCTGACGGCCGTGCAAGGGATTACGCGTCGATGCGACGCCATCTGCTGTTACTTTTG
>CAYJPU010000001.1:130997-181411 GCA_964372105.1 uncultured Undibacter sp. | reverse complement strand
ACCCGCAGCTTCCCGAGTTCGCGGCCGCGACGATGAAGATTTTCGCCGAGCACGAACTCGCGTGACCCATCGCGAGGTCGAGCCCTGAGAGCCCTTGGCCCAAACGACAAACCAACGTTTAGCTGCTTGGACAATACCAGTTGGCAGGTTGGCAGGGAAAAGGGTCAGTCCTAGAAATATGACATTCTGTAAGGTTTATCAGACCTGAACATTTGGTGCGCCCCGGCAGGACGGGGGCGGGAGAAAGAAAACAGATTTAATGGGTGCGTTTATCCCGGGCGGCGCTCGTTCCTCGCTTGCCACGGGGCTACATGCTTGCGGTCCCTCCGGAACGCCGGTGAAGAAGTTCGCCGCCCAGGCCGGCCGGTTGGGATCGTCGGCCATCACATTGAACCGGGCGAGCCGCAGCCCCATGCAGATCGCAAACACCAGCGCCGCGATCCAGCCGAACGAGCGCAACTCGTTGAGGCCCCAGAAATAGAGGATCAGGCCCGGCACCACGCCGAAATTCACAAAGTCGGCCAGGCTGTCGAGTTCGGCCCCGAAACGCGACTGCCCTTTCAGGAAACGCGCAATCCGCCCGTCGAGCCCGTCGAGAATGGCGGCGATGACGATCGCGCCGAGCGCCCATTCGATCCGGCCCTCGATGGCCAGGCGGATGGCGGTCAGCCCGGCGCAGAGCGACAGGAGCGTAATGACATTGGGCGCCAGCACGCGCACCGGGATGCTGCGAAACCGGCGGCGGCGCGCTTCGGATCGATCGGGGTCGAACGGAGGAAACAACATGAGCGCAATATAGCAATGCCCGGGCGCCGCCGCCACGCCGCAAAGGGCGGAGAAGCGGGCGGGCGTTAACCTCAGCCGATCCGGAAATTGCGCGCGGTATCGCCCGATTTCAGGTCGGCGAGCACGGTCTCGCCGGCCAGCGCGGTCTGGCCCTCGGCGACCAGCGGGCGCACGCTCTCGGGCAGATAGACGTCGACCCGCGAGCCGAAACGGATCAGGCCGAAGCGGGCACCGGCACCGATGCTCTGGCCTTCCTTGACGAACGAGACGATACGTCGCGCCACAAGACCGGCGATCTGGACCACGCCGATCCGCACCCCGCCGCTGACGACCACCATGGCGCTGCGCTCGTTGTCCTCGCTGGCCTTGTCGAGGTCAGCATTGATGAACTTTCCGGCGCGGTAGACGATGCGCTCGATGGTGCCGGTGACCGGGCTGCGGTTCACATGGCAATCGAACACACTCATGAAGATCGAGATACGCGGCAGCGCGCGTTCGCCGAGATCGAGCTCCCGCGGCGGGACGGCATTGGTGACCCGGCTGATGCGCCCGTCGGCAGGCGCGATGACGAGGCCCTCGCGGACCGGCGTCACGCGCGGAGGATCGCGGAAGAAATACACGCACCAGAGCGTCAGCAGCGTCCCGAGCCAGCCCAGCGGCGACCAGACCCAGAACAGCACGAGGCTCGCCAGCGCGAACGCGCCGATAAAGGGATAACCCTCGGGGTGGACGGGAGCGAGCTGGGAACGGATGGAAGACACGATGGACATGGTTCGGCATCCCCGCGGATCGGACCGCTCCTGTGTCACCGCACGCGTTGAATCGCAAGCGGCATCATCGGCACGCCCGCGTTCACTTGGCAATGTCGATCGGCGCCATCGACCGCGGGGCGCGGGCCGCCGCCGAGATTTCGTCCTCGACCGGCGGCGGGTTGCGGTTCGGCGCCGCCACCTCCTCCCCGGCACGCGCCAGCGTTTCGCGCGCCTGCTCCGCCTCGCGCTGGCGGTTCCACATGCTGGCATAGAGGCCGCCGCGGGCGAGCAGTCCGGCATGGGTGCCGCGCTCGGCGATGCGGCCGGCCTCCAGCACGATGATCTCGTCGGCTGCGACGATGGTCGAGAGCCGGTGCGCGATCACGAGCGTGGTGCGGTTGCGCGAAACGCGGTCGAGCGCGTCCTGGATTTCCTTCTCGGTGTGGCTGTCGAGCGCGGACGTCGCCTCGTCGAGGAGCAGGATCGGCGGACTCTTGAGGATCGTGCGCGCGATCGCCACCCGCTGCTTCTCGCCGCCGGACAATTTCAGCCCGCGCTCGCCGACCTCGGTCTCGTAGCCTTTCGGCGACAACCGGATGAAGCCGTCGATCTGGGCGAGGCGCGCGGCTTCCTCGACCTCGGCGTCGCTCGCCTCCCAGCGGCCATAGCGGATATTGTAGCGGATCGTGTCGTTGAACAGCACGGTGTCCTGCGGCACCATGCCGATGGCGGCGCGCAACGACACCTGCGTCACGTCGCGGATGTCCTGGCCGTCGATCAGGATGCGGCCGCCGGTCACGTCATAGAAGCGGAACAGGAGCCGCGAAATGGTCGACTTGCCAGCCCCCGAGGGCCCGACAATGGCGACCGTGTGCCCGGCCGGCACCGTGAAGCTGACGCCGCCGAGGATCGGCCGGTCCGGTTCGTAGGCAAAGCTGACATTGTCGAAGCGCACTTCGCCGGCCGCAACCGCCAGCGCCGGCGCGCCCGGCCGGTCGCGGATTTCCGGATCGCGCGCCAGCAGCGAGAACATGGTCTCGATGTCGGTCACCGCCTGCTTGATCTCGCGATAGACCATGCCCATGAAATTGAGCGGCTGGTAAAGCTGGATCATCATCGAATTGATCAGCACGAAATCGCCGACCGTCTTGGTGCCGGCTTTGATCTCGAGCGCGCACATCACCATCGCCGCGGCCAGGCCGACCGTGAAGATTACCGCCTGCCCGGCGTTGAGCACCGCGAGCGAGGTATAGGCGCGCGTGCTGGCGTCCTCGTAGCGCGCCATGGCGCGGTCGTAGCGCTCGGCCTCGCGCTGCTCGGCGCTGAAATACTTGACGGTCTCGTAGTTGAGCAGCGAGTCGATCGCCTTGACGTTGGCGTCGGTGTCGCTGTCGTTCATCTTGCGGCGGATGCCGATGCGCCATTCGGTGGCCTGATAGGTATAGGCCATGTAGAGCGTGACGGTGACCAGGATCACCGCGACGTAGCGCCAGTCGAACTGCCACATCAGCACACCGACGATCAGCGCCAACTCGATGATCGTGGGCGACAGTTGCAGAATGACCACCCGCACGATGATCTCGATGGCGTTGCGGCCGCGCTCCAGGACGCGCGTCAGACCGCCGGTCTTGCGCTCGAGATGGAAGCGCAGCGAGAGTTCGTGCATGTGCTCGAAGGTGCGGTAGGCGAGCCGGCGCACCGCATGCATCGACACCTTGGCGAACAGGCCGTCGCGGACCTGGGTCAGCACCGCCATCAGGATGCGCATGCCGCCATAGGCGAGGGTCATGGCGATGGGCGCGGCCAGCGCCCATAACAGCCAGTCGGAGGCTGCGGCCGGTGCGCTGCCTTGGCCGGCCAGCGCATCGGTCGCCCATTTGAAGGTGAAGGGAACCACGACGGTGGCGAGCTTGGCCGCCAGCAGCAGCACCATGGCGGCCAGCACCCGGACCTTGAGGTCGCGGCGGTCGGCCGGCCAGATGTAGGGCCAGAGGTGCATCACGGTCCGCAGCAGCGCCTCGCGGCTGGCGGCGACGCGCAGCGGTTGCCCGGAAGTACGGTGGGATTGGCGGTCAGCGGTCATTGGGGTCCGGCGGCCGACGGGCCCTGTCGCCCCGTCGCAGGGCACATATAGGAGGATTCTAAAGTGTTATCACCCCGTTGGACCGGCTTTTGCAGGCGAATCCCGCGGTAATTTAAGTCCGGCGACTTGACGATACCGCCGGCCGGATGCACATGCAGTGCCCTGAGAGAACGGAAAACATGAGCAAAATCAAAAAAGTCTGCGTCTATTGCGGCTCCGGCGCCGGCACCGACCCGGCCTACGTGGAAGCCGCCCGCGCCTTCGGCGAAGCGCTCGCCAAGAACGGCGTCACCCTGGTTTATGGCGGCGGCGCGGTCGGCATCATGGGCGCGGTCGCGCTCTCGGTGCTCGACCATGGCGGCGAGGTGATCGGCATCATCCCCGAGTTCCTGATGTCGCGGGAACGGGCGCTGCGCGGCACGCACCAGCTGATCGTCACCACCGACATGCACGAGCGCAAGCGCAAGATGTTCGAGATGGCGGACGCCTTCGTGGCGCTGCCGGGCGGCGTCGGCACGCTCGAGGAACTGGTCGAGCAGATCACCTGGATGCAGCTCGGCCGCCACAAGAAGCCGATCCTGCTCGGCAACGTGAAGGGCTTCTGGGACCCGCTCTGCGCCCTGCTCGACCACATGAAGGCTTTGCAGTTCATCCGCGACGGCCTCGACTTCGAGCTGCACGTCGCGAGCGAAATCGCCGACATCCTGCCGATGCTCCAGAAGGCCGCCGCCGCGGTGCCGGAAGAAGCCACGAAGATGGAGCCGACCGCGGCCGAGCGGTTGTAGCCGCTGCCGCGTCCGGGGCACGCACACTACCTTTTCACGAACGTCACCGCCTCGATGCGGTTGCCGTCGAGGTCGCGGATGAAGGCGGCGTAGTAGCCGTCGCTATAATGCGGGCGCAGGCCCGGCGCGCCGTCGCTGGCGCCGCCGGCGGCCAGTGCCGCGGCGTGGAAGGCGTCGACCAGCTCGGTCGAACGCACGCGGAAGCAGACATGCGCGCCGCTCTCGGGCGAGACCGGCGCCAGTCCCTTGCGCAGATTGATCCAGAACTCCGGATAGCTTTTGCCGAAGCCGACGGTGGCCGGCCGCGCCGCTAACTTGGTCAAGCCGAGGGCGCCGAGCACGGCGTCGTAGAACCGCGCCGAAGCATCGAGGTCGCGCACCGCGACGGAAACGTGGTCGATCATACGTTGCCCCTGCTGTCGTCCCCGCGAAGGCGGGGACCCAGTACGCCGCAGCCCATCGATAGTACACAGAGTACTGGATCCCGGCTCGCGCGCCGCTACGCGGCGCTTGGCCGGGATGACGGCATTACATCACGCCGGCGCACCGGATTTCACCAACTTATAAATGATGGAATCCATCAACGCCTGGAATGAGGCGTCGATGATGTTGGGCGACACGCCGACGGTGGTCCAGCGTTCGCCCGCCTCGTCTTCGCTCTCGATCAGCACGCGCGTCACCGCGCCGGTGCCGCCGTTGAGGATGCGCACGCGGAAATCGACCAGCTTCAGGCCGTCGATGTACTTCTGGTACTTGCCGAGGTCCTTGCGCAGCGCGAGGTCGAGCGCGTTGACCGGGCCGTTGCCTTCCGCCGCCGAGATCATGTTGTCGTCGCCGACCTTCACCTTCACCACCGCAAGCGTGACCGTGACGCGCTCGCCTTTGGCGTTTTCGCGCTGCTCGACGTTGACGTCGAACTGGGTGACGTCGAAATAGGCCGGCACCTTGCCGAGCGTGCGGCGCGCCAGCAGGTCGAACGAGGCGTCCGCCGCCTCATAGGCGTAGCCGAGCGCCTCGCGCTCCTTGACGATATCGAGCAGCCGCCCGACGCGCGGATCGTCCTTGTCGGCCTTGATGCCGATGCGCTCCAGCTCGGCCAGCACGTTGGACTTGCCGGCCTGCTCGGACACCAGCACCTTGCGCTTGTTGCCGACGATCTCCGGCGCGACGTGCTCGTAGGTCGCCGGGTCCTTGACGATCGCCGAAGCGTGAATGCCGGCCTTGGTGGCGAAGGCGCTTTCGCCGACGTAAGGCGCGTGCCGGTTCGGCGCGCGGTTGAGCCGTTCGTCGAGCGCGTGCGAGATGTGCGACAGCTTCTTGAGCGCGGCGTCGCTGGTGCCGATCTCGAACGCTTCGGCGTATTCCGGCTTGAGCTTCAACGTCGGGATGATCGACACGAGGTTGGCGTTGCCGCAGCGCTCGCCCAGGCCGTTGAGCGTGCCCTGGATCTGGCGCGCGCCGGCGCGCACCGCGGCGAACGAGTTGGCCACCGCCTGCTCGGTGTCGTTATGGGCGTGGATGCCGACGTGGTCGCCGGGGATGACTTTGCACACCGCGCCGACAATCGCCTCGACCTCGTGCGGCAGCGTGCCGCCGTTGGTGTCGCACAGCACCACCCAGCGCGCGCCCTCGTCGTAGGCCGCCTTGGCGCAGGCCAGCGCGTAATCGGGGTTGGCCTTGTAGCCGTCAAAGAAATGCTCGCAGTCGAGCAGCACTTCCCTACCCCGAGCCTTGGCGGCGCGCACGCTGTCGCGGATCGAGGCGAGGTTCTCTTCCTCGGTGGTGCCGAGCGCGACGCGCACGTGGTAGTCCCACGACTTGGCGACGAAGCAGATCGCGTCGGCCTTGGCCTCTAACAGCACGGCGAGCCCCGGATCGTTCGAGGCCGAGCGGCCCGGCCGCCGCGTCATGCCGAAGGCGGTGAACGTGGTCTTCAGCTTGCGATCCTGCGAGAACAATTCCGTGTCGGTCGGGTTGGCGCCGGGATAGCCGCCCTCGACGTAGTCGATGCCCAGTTCATCGAGCATGCCGGCGATCGCCAGCTTGTCCGCGAGCGTGAAATCGACGCCGTTGGTCTGCGCGCCGTCACGCAGCGTGGTGTCGAACAGATAGAGGCGCTCGCGGGCCATGGTCAGCCCTCACCAGAATCCGAAGATCTTCAGCGCGATGGCGACCGCCACCGCGATGATCGCGATCTTCAGCACGATATAATACAGCCAGTGGCGCGGGAACGGCGTGTCGGGCTTGGTCATCTTTGATCTGGAGCCTCCCGTTTGGCGGCGAGTTGCTTGTGCAGCGTGGTATTGGCCAGCCATTCGTCGCCGACCGAAATCGAATTGCGTTGCTGCGCGACGTAGCCGCGCTTCTCGAAGAAGCCGCGCGCGGTGTCGCTGGCGTCGACCTTGAGCTTTTCCGCGCCGCGCGCACCGGCGAGCTTCTCCAGCGCATCCACCAGCATGGCGCCGACGCCATGGCCGACCGCGCCGGGATGCACGTACAGCATGTCGATCGTGTCCTTGCCGGCCAACGACGCAAAGCCGACGGGCGAGCCGTCCATGGTCGCGACTAGCGTCAACTGGCTGCCGAGCCGCTTGGCGAAGCCTTCAGCATCGTCGGCGCGCGCGGTCCAGGCCTCCTGCTGCGCTTCACTATAGTCGTCGCCGGTCAATTCCGTGACGCTGTCGCGGAAAATTTCGGCCAGCAGCGCGGCATCGGCGGCGAGAAAAGGCCGCAGCGCGAATTTGGGATGGGCCTGGGCCATCAGCGCGTTGCCCTCCCCGGCCATTCGCTTGTGTCATGGTCCGGATGCTGGAAGCTCACGATCGACGCCTTGAAGGCTTCGGCCTCCGGCTGCTCGGCCGGCGGGCGCACCGGCAGGCTGCAAATGCCATCAAAGAACGAAAGCTTGTCGGCCGGATTGACCTGGATCACGGGCGCCGCCACTTCTGGATTGTCGAAGGCGCCGATGGCGATCTCGGGCGGGCCGCCGTATTCGTAGCTCAACGGCGTGCCGCAGTCGGCGCAGAAGCCGCGGCGGACCTTGTTGGAGCTGGCGAAATACTTCGGCTGCCCGCGCGTCCATTGCAGATCATGCACCGTCACGAGCGGGCCGAAGAAGCCGCCGAACGCTTTCTGGCACATGCGGCAATGACAGATCGACGCGCGCCCGAGACGGGCCGCGCGGAAGCGCACCGCGCCGCATTGGCATCCGCCGCTGAGCGCGCCGCCGCTCATCGCGCGATCTCCCAGGTGGTGCCGTCCTTGGAATCCTTCAGCACGACGCCCATGCCGGCGAGCTCGTCGCGGATGCGGTCGGCTTCCTTGAAATCTTTGCGCGCTCGCGCTTCATTTCTTGCGGCAATTCGGGGCTGAATATCTACATCCGACGGACCATGTCGCACCTCGTACCCATAGCTATAGATATCGAGAGTTGGTTCTCCTCTCCAAATGTTGAGGAACCGAAGGGCCGCATTTAGCTTCCTACATGCTTCCGCATCAATTCTCTGTCGAGCTTCCCGATATAACGATCTGACATAATTTATCGCCTCTGGCGTATTCATGTCATCCGCCAACGCGGCGATCAATTCTGCGGGTGGAGGCTCTGGGCTTTCATCGAAACCGATGGCAGCATCAATCCAATCCTTAAGTGATTTTCTCGCCTCAACTAATCGATCGACTGTCCAATCAATAGGCTGCCTGTAATGCGTCATTAGCATTGCCAGCCGCAGAACGTAACCGTGCCACATATTTGACCCGAAGTTCCGCGTGTGCAGCAATTCATGAATCGTCACGAAGTTGCCGAGGCTCTTCGACATCTTCTCGCCTTCGACTTGCAGGAAGCCGTTGTGCATCCAGTAGTTCGCCATCACGCTCGTGTTGAACGAGCAGCGCGACTGCGCGATCTCGTTCTCGTGGTGCGGAAACACCAGATCGATGCCGCCGCCGTGGATGTCGAAGGTCTCGCCGAGATGCTGCCAGGCCATGGCCGAGCATTCGATGTGCCAGCCGGGCCGGCCCGGCGTCTTGATGCCGGCGGGTGACGGCCAGCCGGGCTCGCCCGGCTTCGACGGCTTCCACAAGATGAAGTCCTGCGCGTCCTTCTTGTAGGGCGCGACCTCGACGCGGGCGCCGGCGATCATCTCGTCCATCGGCCGCTTCGACAGCCGGCCGTAGTCCGCCATCGACGGCACGTTGAACAGCACGTTGTCCTCGGCGACGTAAGCGTGGCCGGAGGCGACCAGGCGCTCGATCAGCACCTTCATCTGCTCGATGTGCTCGGTGGCGCGCGGCTCGACCGTGGGCGGCAAACAGCCGAGCGCCGCCACGTCCCGCTTGAAGTTCTGGTAGGTTTCTTCGGTCAGGTCGCGGATCGGCACGCCGCGTTCGGCCGCGCGCGCGTTGATCTTGTCGTCGACATCGGTGATGTTGCGGACGTATTTGACGTGGGCCGCGCCGTAGACGTGGCACAGCAGGCGGTACAGCACGTCGAACACGATCACCGGCCGCGCATTGCCGATATGGGCGAGGTCGTAGACCGTCGGCCCGCACACATACATGCGCACATTGGCGGGATCGATCGGGGTGAACACCCGCTTCTCGCGTGTCAGCGTATCGTAGAGCTTGAGCTCCGAAGTCATAAAGACACCTGTCGGCCCCGCTGGCCGGGCGTCTTACATGATCTCAAACAGGAGAAAAGACGGCCGCAGCCAGCGTTGTGCGCTAGCTAATAATAATCTTGCGGCAGAGGCCGCAGATATGGTTAAGGCGGTCCATCGGGGGCGCACAATGATTTGTCGCGGGCGGGCCGTCAAGGCCCGCCGTGGCCGCCCCCACCCTCTGGCCGCCTGCACGGCCGCCCTGCACCACGCAGGGTTAAGCGCACCTTAACGAATTTGCCCGCATTCTACGGGCCGGCGCTGAATAGGGCGCCGCTGCAACCATGAGCTTTGATCCATGCGGAACCTTCTCGCCGGCCTGACCCTCCTCGTTTGCCTCGGCTCGGCCGCGCAGGCGGCGGAACGGCGCATGTTCATCATCGCCAACGACGCTGACGGCTACGGCGTCGACCGCTGCCTGGCCAACGGCCAGAAGTGCGGCGCCGCCGCCGCCAACGCCTACTGCAAGACCCGCGAGTTCGCCTCGGCCGCGACCTACCACAAGGTCGACCGCGAGGAGATCACCGGCAGCGTCCCGACCGGCCGCGCCGCCACCTGCACCGGCGGCAAGTGCGACGAATTCGTCGCCATCGTCTGCACCCGCTAGGACCGAGGCGCGGCCCTCAAGGCCGCGACCTTTCAGCGACGCGCCCGGCCCGGCTTTGCGCCGGGCTTTTTATTAGTTGGGGCCGCCGTAGCTGTAGACGGTCTTGCGTTCGTTGGTCGCGGCCAGCGCAATCCCCGGCGTGGATCTTCAGCCCTGCAGCGCCGCCCACATCTCGCGGTCGCGCTCGACGGTCCAGATCACCGGCCATTCGATGCCGCGCGCTTCGTCGTAGGCGCGCGACACGTTGAACGGCAGGCAATGCTCGTAGATCGCGAAGCTCTTGAACTTCGGGTCCATGGCGAGCCGCGCGTAGTCGAAGGCGTCCTTGAGCGAACGGCCTTTGGCGACGCTGTCCGTCACCGAACCGTACAGCGTCGAGAGGAAGTCCGTCGTTATCTCGATGCCTTCCTTCACCATCTCGGGCGTGGTCAGCGCCGCGCCGCGGCCCGGCACCAGCGCGGTCGCCTGCAGTTCGGCGAGGTTGTCGAGCGTCGAAAGCCAGTCGGTGAAATGCGCGTCGCCGCAATAACAGGCCGATTTGTACTCGACGAGATCGCCGGAGAACACGACGCCTGAGTCCGGCACCACCGCGACGACGTCGCCGGCGGTGTGGCCGCGGCCGATGTGCATGATGCGGACCTCGCGCCGCCCGAGCCAGACCGAGACCTGGTCCGGGAACGTCAGCGTCGGCCAGGTCAGGCCGGGAACGCTCTCGAGGTTGCGGAACAGGCGCGGGAAGCGGCCGATCTCGGAATCCATGTCCTGCTTGCCGCGCTCCGCGATCAGCCCGCGCGTCGTATCGGAGGCGAGGATCTCGGCGCCCTTGAAGGCGGAGGCGCCCAACACGCGCACCGCGTGGTAGTGCGTCAGCAGCACGTATTTGATCGGCTTGTCGGTGACCTTGGCGACGCGCGCGATCAACTCCTCGGCCGTGCCGGGCGTGGCCTGCGCGTCGATCACCATCACGCCATCGTCGCCGACAACGACGCCGGAGTTCGGATCGCCTTCGGCGGTGTAGGCGTAAAGCCCATGCCCGATCTGATCGAACGAGACCTTCTTTTCGCCGAGGTCCTCGGTGGAAGCGAACCCCTTGGCAGCCATGCCGTCACATCCTCAAGCTTGGCAAGCGGTCATCCGCGCACGTAACGTACCACGTCCTGCTCGATGGCGCCGAAAATCGAGCGGCCCTCGGCATCGCGCATTTCGATGCGGACTTTGTCGCCGAATTTCAGGAACGGCGTTATCGGCTTGCCGGTACGGATCGTCTCCACCGTGCGCTGCTCGGCGATGCAGGAATAGCCGAGCCCGCCCTCCTCGACCGGTTTGACGGGGCCGCCGTCGGGGTCGCGGTTCGACACCGTGCCGGCGCCGAGAATGGTGCCGGCAACGAGCGCGCGGGTCTTGGCGGCGTGCATGATCAAGGTCGGGAAATCGAAGGTCATGTCGTTGCCGGTCTCCGGTCTGCCAAACGGCTTGCCGTTGACGAAGGACAACAGCGGCAGGTTGACCTTGGCGCCGTCGAAGGCCTTGCCCAGTTCATCGGGCGTCACCGCTACGGCTGAGAAAGCCGAGGCCGGCTTCGACTGCACGAAGCCGAAGCCCTTGGCGAGTTCGGGTCCGGTCAGGTTGCGCAGCGTGACGTCGTTGACCAGCATGATCAGCTTGATGGCGCGCGCGGCCTCCTCGCGCGTCGCGCCCATCGGCACGTCGCCGAGAACGACCACCACTTCGGCTTCGAGGTCGACGCCCCAGGCCTCGTCGGCCACCGGCACCGGGTCGCGCGGCCCGAGCAGCACGTCCGAGCCGCCTTGGTACATCAGCGGATCGGTCCAGAACGACGCCGGCATCTCGACGCCGCGCGCCTGGCGCACCAGCGCGACGTGATTGACGTAAGCCGAGCCGTCCAGCCACTGAAACGCGCGCGGCAGCGGCGCCGCGCATTTGGCCGGATCGAACGGCATATGCGCGATGGTGTTGGCTTCGAGCGCGTCGGCGATTTCGGTCAGGCCCGGCTCGGCCGCGGCCCAGTCGTCGAGCGCGGCCTGCAAGGTGAGCGCCACCGCGCCGGCGTCGGCGCAGCGCGACAGGTCCTTGGACACCACGACCAGCCGGCCGTCGCGCCGGTCCTTGAGAGAGGCGAGTTTCATCGGGGGCTGCTTCGCTATTTGGGCTCGCGCCGGTTCGGGTCGAAATGCTTCTTCAGGCCGCTCCAGCAGTCGATGTAATCGTCCTGCCGCGTCTCCAAAGTCGCCGCGTACTTCGTCACGCGCTGGCGCAGCCGCGTCTCGAACATGAAGGCGAGCGTGTTGGACAGCTTCGTCGGCTTCAACTCGACGTTGCTGGCGTGCTCGAACGCGTCGGTGTCCGGCCCGTGCGGCAGCATCTGGTTGTGCAGGCTGAAGCCGCCCGGAACGAAGCCTTCCGGCTTGGCGTCATAGACGCCGTAAACTAGGCCCATGAACTCCGCCATGATGTTGCGGTGATACCAGGGCGGCCGGAACGTGTTCTCGGCCACCATCCATCGCTCGGGGAAGATCACAAAATCGATATTGGCGGTGCCCGGCGTTTCCGACGGCGAGGTCAGCACGGTGAAGATCGACGGATCGGGGTGGTCGAACATCAGCGCGCCGACCGGCGAGAAGCGGCGCAGGTCGTATTTGTACGGATAGTAGTTGCCGTGCCAGCCGACGACGTCGAGCGGCGACTGGCCGACGTTCGTCTTGTAAAGCTCGCCGCCCCACTTGGCGTACAGCACGTGCGGCGCGTCGATGTCCTCGTAGGCCGCGACCGGGCTGAGGAAGTCGCGCGGGTTGGCGAGACAGTTGGCCCCGATCGGCCCGCGGTCGGGCAGGATGAAGCCGCCGCCGTAGTTCTCGCAGACATAGGCGCGCACCGGGCCGTCGACCAGCTCGACGCGGAAGATGATGCCGCGCGGAATGACGCAGATCTCGCCCGGCTCGATCTCGATCACGCCGAACTCGGTGCGGAAACGGATGTTGCCCTGCTCGGCGACGATCAGGAGTTCGCCGTCGGCGTTGAAGAAATGCTCGCGCGTCATCGACTCGGTGATGAACAGCAGGTGCGCGGCCATGCCGGCGTTGCTGTCGACGTCGCCCGCGGTCGTCACCGTATGCAATCCGGTGACGAAGGTGAGCTTCTGCGCCGGCATTGCCACCGGCGACCAGCGCAGCTGGCCGATGGGCAGTTCGCCGTCCTCGCGGGTCGGCGCGGTGCGGATGGCGCCTTTGTCGATTTTCGCGAACCGGCCGGCGTGCCGCACCATCGGACGGATGCGGTAGAGCCATGAGCGCTGGTTGGACGCCTGCGGCGCCGTGAAGGGCGAGCCGGAGAGCTGCTCGGCATAGAGCCCGTAATTGCACTTCTGCGGCGAGTTGCGGCCAACCGGAAGCGCGCCAGGAAGCGCCTCCGTTTCAAAACTGTTGCCGAAACCGGACATGTAACCGGAGGCCATCGTTCGTCTCTCCAGATTGCGGGTGTCGGAACCCGGGCTTTTAGTTTCTATCGAAACCAGCGTCAAACCGCCGGCTCCCGGAACGACAACCAGGGTGCCGGGTTATCTCCTCGCCAGGGCGACACCCGAGATTTGACGTCGTGAAAATTCTGATCCTCAATTTATTCATCGCCGCGGTTGTCATGGCCGCCCACCATGCAGGGGGGCGCCGGCTTGCCGATCGAATCGCGGCGTTGCGCACCCACAGCCCAGGTTCCCGCCCCGCCAAAAATCTCAATTCGGGCCATTAGCTTAGAATATTTCCAAACTCGTTGCACCCAGTCGCAACTTAAGCCAAAGTTTGCCCACGCTCGAAGGAGGCCCTGTTAAATGGGCCCCTCGGCGCCCGGGGAACGTGGCAGCGTAACAATGAACGACGAGAGTGATCCGAACGCAGCGAACCCAGCAGCGGTGCCGCTGAAGCTCGACCAATTCCTGCCTTACCGGCTCAATGTTTGTTCCAACCTCGTCTCGCAAGCGCTGTCGCGCATCTATGCCGACCGTTACAAGATCGGCGTGCCGGAATGGCGTGTCCTGGTGACACTGGGCGAATTCGGCATGATGACCGCCAAGGCGATCGGCACGCACAGCTGCATGCACAAGACCAAGGTGTCGCGCGCCGTCGCCCTGCTCGAACGCCGCAAACTGGTGGCGCGGCGCGCCAACCGTGCGGACCTGCGCGAGGCGTTCCTTTCGCTCACGCCGGCCGGCCGCGACATCTACAACGAGCTCGCGCCGATCGCGCTGGATTTCGCCAATCAGCTCCTGACGTGCGTCGACGAGGCCGACCGCGCCGCGCTCGATCGCGCACTGAAAAAACTGATCGAACGGTCGTCGCAGCTCAGCCCCGAGCTCAACGGCTCCCGTGGGACGAAGTAGCGTCTGGCGAAAGCGGTTCCCCCGCTTCGGGGTCATGCGCTAGATTGCCGGCTACAAGACCGTGCAAGCCGGAGTCGCGTCGTGAAGCTCTATACCTATTTCCGTTCGTCCGCCGCCTATCGCGTCCGTATCGCGCTCAACCTCAAGGGCCTGCCTTACGAGATGGCCTCGGTTCATCTGACCAAGGACGGCGGCCAGCAGCACAAACCGGAATTCCACGCCGTCAATCCGCACGAGCGGGTACCGGCGCTGGCGCTGTCGACCGGCGAGGTGCTGACGCAGTCGCTGGCGATCATCGAATATCTCGACGAAATCTATCCGGAGCCGGCGCTGCTGCCGGCCGACGCACTCGAACGCGCCAAGGTGCGCGCGCTCGCGCAGATTGTCGCCTGCGACATTCATCCGCTCAACAATCTCATTGCGCTGCAATATCTCAAGCGCGTGCTCAAGCACGAGCAGGCCGAGATCGACGCCTGGTATCACCATTGGGTGACCGAGGGCTTCAAGGCGATCGAGGCTGTGATCGGCCCCGGGCCCTACGCCTGCGGCGCGCACGTGACGCTGGCCGACGTCTGCCTGGTGCCGCAGGTGTTCAACGCGCGGCGGCTGAAAGTTCCGCTCGACGCGTTTCCGAAGATCGTCGCGGTCGACGCGGCCTGTCTCAAGCTGCCGGCCTTCGACAAGGCGCGGCCGGAGAATCAGCCCGACGCGGAGTGACGCGCAGGCGTTGGTCTGCTAGACCACGGCCCGCACTCCTGCATTGGTTTTCAGTCGCAAACAGCCGTGGCCAGCAACAGTCTTGTCCGCGTCGTCCTCTGGATGGTCGGCGCCCTGCTCTCATTCTCGGTGATGGCCGTGTCGGTCCGCGAACTGTCGCGCGGCGGCCTGAACATTTTCGAGATTCTCGGCATCCGCAGCGGCGTCGCCCTGCTGGTGATGTTGCTGTTGCTGGCGGTACGGCCCGAGCTGCGCACCTACGCGATGCCGCGGCGCATGGGTCTGCACCTGCTGCGCAACAGCGTGCACTATGCCTCGCAGTTCGCCTGGGCGCTGTCGCTGACGATGCTGCCGCTCGCCATGGTGTTCGCGCTCGAGTTCACCATGCCGGCGTGGACGGCGCTGCTGGCGGTGTGGTTGCTGAGCGAGAAGATGACGCCGAGCCGCATGGGGGTCGTGGTGCTCGGCCTCGTCGGCGTGCTGGTGATCCTGCGGCCGGGGATCGCGAGCGTCAATCCGGGGGCGCTGCTCGTGCTGCTGGCGGCGTTCGGCTTCGCGATCACGATGATCACGACCAAGAAGCTGACGATGTCCGAGACGACGTTCGGCATCATCTTCTGGATGTCGGTGATCCAGATGCCGATGGCGCTGGTCGGCAGCAGTCTGGACGTCTTCACGCACCTGAACACCGGCCACATTTTGCCCGCAATCGGCGTCGGCGTCTGCGGCCTCACGTCGCATTACTGCCTGAGCAACGCTTTCCGCGCCGGCGACGCTTCGCTGGTGGTACCGTTGGATTTCATGCGCATTCCGCTCATCGCCGTGGTCGGTTGGGCGTTTTATGGCGAGAGCCTCGACATCTTCGTCCTCATCGGCGCGCTGATCATCGTCGCGGGCGTGGTCTGGAACCTGCGCTCGGAAAGCACGCGGATCAGGCTCGATCGCGACCTCGCGCCGCCATAATTTTCCCGTTAGAGTGCCGGCCCATGAGGGGATTCATCGTTACGTCCGCGGCCGCCGCCATCGCGCTTGCAACCAGCGCCGGCGCGCTCGCCCAGTCGTCCAACCCGCTCTGCCAGCGGCTCGAGGCGCAGCTGACGGCGCTGGATCGCGGCAACAGCGACCCGGGCCGCGCCGAACAGATCAAGCGCGCCGAGGATGCGCTCAACCGCCAGCAGTTCGAGGTCGACCGGCTGGTGGCGCAGAGCCGCCGCTCGGGCTGCGAAAGCTCAGGCTTCTTCTCGATCTTCACCACCCCGCCGCCTGAGTGCGGCGGACTGACCCGCCAGATCGGCCAGCAGCGGCTGACGCTCGAACGCATACAGGTGCAACTCGAGCAGTTGAACGGCGGCACCACCCAGCGCGCGGCGCAGCGCCAATCGCTGTTGATCTCGCTCGGCGAAAACAACTGCGGCCCGCAATACCGCTCGGCCGCGGCGGCCGCTCAGCAGGGCGGCTTCCTGGATCGGCTGTTCGGCAACAATGGCGGGCTCAGTTCGAGCCAGCCCGGCCAGATGGGCGGGACGTACCGCACGATCTGCGTGCGGACCTGCGACGGCTTCTATTACCCCGTCTCCTACGCCACCACGCCGGACCGCTTCCGCGACGACGAGCAGACCTGCCAGCGCACCTGCCCGGCCGCCGAAGTCGCCCTCTACACCTATCACAACCCCGGCGAGGAGGTGGCGCAGGCGGTCGCGCTCAACGGCCGGCTCTACACCGAGCTGCCGACCGCATTCCAATACCGCAAGGCGCTCACCCCATCCTGCAGCTGCCGCCGGGCCGGCGAGAGCTGGGCCGACGCCCTCAAGACCAGCGGCCCGGACGCCACCGTCGCCCCCGGCGACGTGGTGGTCACCGAGCAGAACGCCAAGCGCCTGTCGCAGCCGCGCACCGGCGCCGACGGCAAACCGATCCGCCCAGAGCTGAGGGGTAACGTCGGTACGGCGCCGCAGGCGGCGCCCGCCCAGGCGCCGGCGGGCGAAACCGACCCGACCAAGCGCAGCGTGCGCACGGTCGGCCCGACCTTCATTCCGGCGCGGTAGCCATCCTCAGAGATCGTAGGCTTCGCTCCTGGCCGGCTTGCCGGTCACCAGCGACGCGTCCGGCGCCGGCAGCGGCGTGCCAGGGTCGCGGAAACGGTTGGTGATCGGATAGCGCCGGTCGCGGCCGAAGTTCTTCAGCGTCACCTTCACGCCCGGCGCCGCCTGGCGGCGTTTGTATTCGGCGATGTGCAGGAGCCGCTCGATGCGCGCGACGGTCGCCTGCTCGAAGCCGGCCGCGACGATCGCCGAGATCGGCTCTTCGCGCTCGACCAGCCGCTCCAGGATCGGATCGAGCACCGCGTAAGGCGGCAGCGAATCCTCGTCCTTCTGGTTCTCGCGCAACTCCGCCGTCGGCGGCCGCGTGATGATGTTGTCCGGGATCACCGCGCCGCCGGGCCCGAGCGCGCCGTCGGGCTTCCAGCCGTTGCGCAGGCGGCTCAGGCGGAACACCTCGGTCTTGTAGAGGTCCTTCACCGGATTGAAGCCGCCGTTCATGTCGCCGTAGAGCGTGGCGTAGCCGACCGACATTTCCGACTTGTTGCCGGTGGTCACGACCATCAGATTGAACTTGTTGGAGATCGCCATCAGGATCGTGCCGCGCGTGCGCGCCTGCAGGTTCTCCTCTGTGACGTCGCGCGCCAGGCCGGTGAAGGCCGGCGCCAGCGCGGCCATGAAGCCCTCCACCGCCGGCGCGATCGGCAGAATCTCGTAACGCACGCCGAGCGCCTTGGCGCAGGCGGCGGCGTCGTCGAGCGATTCCTGCGCGGTGAACTTGTACGGCAGCATCACGCAACGCACGCGCTCAGGCCCGAGCGCATCGACCGCCATGGCCGCGACCAGCGCGGAATCGACGCCGCCCGACAGGCCCAGCACCACACCCGGAAAACCGTTCTTGTTGACGTAGTCGCGCAGGCCCAGCACGCAGGCGGCATAGTCGGCCCGTTCGGCCTCGACGCTCGAAACCATCGGGCCGTTGTCGCAGCGCCACGTGTTGCCGCGCCGCTGCCACACCGTGGTGACGATGCTCTCCTGGAAGCCGCCAAGCTGGAAGGCGAGCGAGCAGTCGGCGTGCAGACCGAACGACACGCCGTCGAACACCAGCTCGTCCTGGCCGCCGACCTGGTTGACATAGACCGTCGGCAGGCCCTGCTCGGTCACGCGCGCGACCGCGATGTTGAGCCGCACGTCGCTCTTGTCGCGCCAGTACGGCGAGCCGTTCGGCACGACCAGCATCTCGGCGCCGGTCTCGGCCAGGCACTCGACCACTTCCTCGCCCCAGATGTCCTCGCAGATCGGCACGCCGAGCCGCACGCCGCGGAAGCTGATCGGGCCCGGCATCGGACCGGCGGCGAACACGCGCTTTTCGTCGAACACGCCGTAGTTCGGCAGATCGACCTTGTAGCGCACGGCCGCGATCGTGCCGCCCTCCAACAGCGCCACCGCGTTGTACAGTCTGCCGCCGTCGACCCAGGGCGAGCCGACCAGAAGCGCCGGCCCCGGCGTCGCGGTCTCGCGCGCCAGCGCTTCCATCGCCGCGCGGCAGGCGGCCTGGAACGCCGGCTTGAGGACCAGGTCCTCCGGCGGATAGCCGGCGATGAACAGTTCAGGGAAAACGACGAGATCGGCGCCTTGGGCGGCCGCCTCGGCGCGGGCGCGCCGCACCTTCTCGGCGTTGCCGGCGACGTCGCCGACAGTCGGGTTGAGTTGCGCAACGGCGATCGCTAGTCGGTCGGAAGGGCGGGCGTTCATGACGAATGATGTACCGCCTGCTCTGCCGCGCGGCAATCAGGCCGCGCGGGGAGGGAAAGAAAGTTACAGCCCGGCCGCCGCCGGCATCGGCTCGGCGCGGCCCGAGCGTTCCTTCTTGAGCAGCTCGGCCAACAGGAAGGCGAGATCGATCGCCTGCTCGGCATTGAGCCGCGGGTCGCAGACCGTGTGGTAACGGTCGTTGAGGTCGGCATCGGAGATGGCACGGGCACCGCCGGTGCATTCGGTGACGTTCTGCCCGGTCATCTCCAGATGCACGCCACCGGCATAAGTGCCTTCGGCCTGGTGCACCTCGAAGAAGCTGCGGACTTCCTTGAGGATCAGATCGAACGGCCGGGTCTTGTAGCCGGAGTTCGAGGTGATCGTGTTGCCGTGCATCGGATCGCACGACCACACCACGCTGCGGCCCTCGCGCTTGATCGCGCGCACCATGGCGGGCAGATGCTCGCCGACCTTCTCGGCGCCGAAGCGGCCGATCAGCGTCAGGCGTCCCGGCTCGTTGTCGGGGTTGAGGATGTCGATCAGGCGTATCAGGTCGTCGGCCTTGAGCGACGGCCCGCACTTGAGACCGATCGGGTTCTTGACGCCGCGCGCGTATTCGATGTGCGCGTGGTCGAACTGACGGGTGCGGTCGCCGATCCACAGCATGTGGCCGGAGGTCGCGTACCAGTCGCCGGTCGTGGAATCGATGCGCGTCAGCGCCTGCTCGAAGCCGAGCAGCAGCGCCTCGTGGCTGGTGTAGAACTCGGTCGTGCGCAGCTCGGGATGGCTCTCGAGGTCGAGGCCGCAGGCCTGCATGAAGCCGAGCGCTTCGGAGATGCGGTCCGACAGCTCGACGTAGCGGCGCGACTGCGGACTGTCCTTGACGAAGCCGAGCATCCACTGGCGCACGCTGCCGAGGTTGGCGAAGCCGCCCTGCGCGAAAGCGCGCAGCAGGTTGAGCGTCGCCGCCGACTGGCGGTAGGCGTCCATCTGCCGGCGCGGATCGGGGATGCGCGCTTCCGGCGTGAAGGCGATGTCGTTGATGATGTCGCCGCGATAGCTCGGCAGCTCGACGCCGTCGCGCTTCTCCACGCCCGACGAGCGCGGCTTGGCGAACTGGCCGGCGACGCGGCCGACCTTCACCACCGGCGAGGCCGCGGCGTAGGTCAAGACCACCGCCATCTGCAGGAACATGCGGAAGAAGTCGCGGATGTTGTTGGCGCCGTGCTCGGCGAAGCTCTCGGCGCAGTCGCCGCCTTGCAGCAGGAAAGCCTGGCCATTGGCGACCCGCGCCAGCTGCTTCTTCAGGTTGCGGGCCTCGCCCGCGAACACCAGCGGCGGGAAGGTCGCAAGCTGCTTTTCCACGTCGTCCAGGGCCTGCCGGTTCGGGTAGTCCGGGACCTGCAGGATCGGCTTCTTGCGCCAACTATCGGGCGTCCAACGCTCAGACATCACAAATTCTCCAGCGATTGGGCCGGTTTATACACGAGCGGCCCCCGATTGGGCCAGCCTTTCGACGGGCGCCGGTTACCGGCCTATTCGGCGGCCGCGCGGGTGTAGCTCGCGGCCTTTTCGCGCAACGTCACGAGTTCCTCGGCCGCGGTCGGGTGCACGGCCATGGTGGCGTCGAAATCGGCCTTGGTGGCCTTCATCTGCACCGCGATACCGATCGCCTGGATCAATTCGCCGGCGTCCGGCCCGACGATATGGCAGCCGACCACCCGGTCGGTGGAGCCGTCGACCAGCACCTTCATCAAAGTGCGGGTCTGCCGTCCCGCCAGCGTCGCCTTCATCGGCCGGAAGCTGGTCTTGTAGACGTCGAGCTTGGCGCACTCGGCGCGCGCCTGCGCCTCGGTCAGGCCGATGGTGCCGATTTCCGGCTCCGAGAACACCGCGGTCGGCACGTTGCCGTGGTCGACGCGGGTCGGCTTGCCGCCATAGACGGTGTCGGCGAAGGCATGGCCCTCGCGGATCGCCACCGGCGTCAGGTTGATGCGGTTGGTGACGTCGCCGACGGCGTAGATGTTTTCGACCGAGGTGCGCGAATATTCGTCGACTTCGATGCCGCCGTGCGCGTGCAGCTTGATGTTCGCGTTCTCGATGCCGAGCCCCATCGTGTTCGGCCGCCGGCCGATCGCGAACATCACCTTGTCGGCGGCGATCTTCTTGTTGTCGGACAGATGCGCGACGAGCTCGTCGCCCGCCTTGTCGATCACCGTGACCGTGTGGCCGCAGACCACCGTGATGCCGCGCGCGCGCATCTCGCCGCGCAGGTGTTCGCGCACGTCGTCGTCGAAGCCGCGCAGGATGTTCTCGCCGCGGTAGACCAGCGTCACCTTGCTGCCCAGCCCGGCGAAGATGCAGGCGAACTCGACCGCGATGTAGCCGCCGCCCTGCACCACGATGCGCTTGGGCAGTTCGGCGAGATGGAACGCCTCGTTCGACGAAATGGCGTGCTCGATGCCGGGGATCTTCGGCCCCATGTGCGGCCAGCCGCCGGTGGCGATCAGGATGGTCTCGGCGCTCACCCGCGCGCCGCTCGACAGCCGCACGGTGTGCGCGTCTTCCAGCACGGCGCGGCTCTTGACCAGTTGCACCTTGAAGCGCTCGAGCGTCGACGTGTAGGCGGCTTCCAGCCGCGCGATCTCGCGGTCCTTGTTGGCGATCAGCGTCGGCCAATGAAATTCCGGCGCGCTTACCCTCCAGCCGTAGCCGGCGGCGTCGTGGAACTCGTCGGCGAAGCGCGAGGCGTAGACCAAGAGCTTCTTCGGCACGCAGCCGCGGATGACGCAGGTGCCGCCGACGCGGAATTCCTCGGCGATCATCACGCGCGCGCCGTAGCTCGACGCGATGCGGGCAGCCCGCACGCCGCCCGAGCCCGCCCCGATTACGAACAGATCGACGTCGTGATCCGACATGGTCGCCACCGCTGCTATTCGAGAGGTCCGCCGCCGGCGGTGAAGATCAGGGCGAGTGCCCGCGCTTCTTCAGCTCGTCGCGCATTTTGCCGATGACATAGTCGGACAGGGTGTTGGCCCAGCTCTGTGCGAACTTCATGCTGGCGTCGATCACCTTCGGCTGCTGCACCAGAAGCTTCTGGCCGGCGCTCGACTTGTAGAAGACGACGATGTCTTTGAGTTCCTGCTCGGTGAATGCGGTGGCGTAAAGGCGCGCGACCTCGTCGGACAGCTCACTGAAACGCGGCGCCAGCTCGGTGCGCAACTGCACGGCAATCTCGTTGAGGTCTTTGGCCAGGCCCGGGTTCTGCTGCAGGAAAAGCAGCTTCGCCTGCTCGACCACGCCGGCGATCAGCGGGTTGAACAGCCCCGTGGCGCCGGTCGTCTCGATCAGCTCCTTGGCGCTCGCCATCGCGGCCGGCGACGGCTTCGACTGCGCGAAGGCTGCCGGGCTGGAAAGCACCAGCGCCAGAATGACGGCCGCCAGACGGGCACCGCGGTGAGTGGCCTGCAGGAAACGCATCGTTTTAGCTCCGTTTGGCTCTTGATCTCAGCGCTCGACAATCCGGACGCCATCCGGGCCGCCAATGATCGCCATTTGCGCGAGATCGATGAAAAGTCCGTGCTCCATGACTCCCGGCACTGACGCCAGCGCATGCGCCATTGCCCGGGGGTCGTCAATCCGGCCAAGCGCCGCGTCGATGATCCAGTGGCCGCCGTCCGTGACGAAAGGATGGCCGTCCTTGGACCGGCGCAACGGTAAAGAACCGGGCTGCTGGATCGCGCTGATCGCCTTGTGGATAGCCCCTTCGGTCGCGCCATAGCCAAACGGGGCGATCTCGATCGGCAGCGGGAAGCGGCCGAGCGCCTCCACCCACTTGCTCTCGTCAGCGATCACGATCATGCGCGCGGAAGCGCCGGCCACGATCTTTTCGCGCAGCAGCGCACCGCCGCCGCCCTTGATGAGCGCCAGCTCCGGGCCGATCTCGTCGGCGCCGTCGACCGTCAGGTCGAGCGCCGGCGTGTCGTCGAGCGTGGTCAGGCGGATGCCGCAGGCCAGCGCCTGGGCCCTGGTCGCCTCGGACGTGGGGACCGCAATGACATCGAGCCCGGCGCGCACCCGCTCGCCGACCAGATCGACGAAATGCTTGGCGGTCGAACCGGTGCCAAGGCCTATTCGCATGCCGGGTTGCACGAATTCGACGGCGCGCGCGGCGGCAGCGCGTTTCTGGGCTTCGGCGTTCATCGGCGCGGCGGAAAAGCTCGGACTGGGTGTGAAACTTGACGTGTTGCGCCTATCTAACCCCGATCCGCCGCCCTGAACAGCCCTCCCCGCCTCGGCCCAGACCCTTGCAAGCGACGCCGACGAAGGCTAGCGATCGGTCCATGAAGCCACCCGTGAAACCACCAATGACTCCGTCGCTTGCCGCCGCCACCATCGTTTTCGACCTCGACGGCACCCTGATCGATACCGCACCCGACCTGATCGACACCCTCAACGTGGTGTTCGAACGCGAGGGCTTGCCGCCGCTCGCGTTCGACACCGCGCGCAATCTGATCGGCGGCGGCGCCAAGACGATGATCTTACGCGGCGTCCAGCTGGAAGGACGCGTGCTCGCACCGGGCCGGCTCGAAGAGTTGTTCGCCGACTTCATCGCGCATTACACCGATCACATCGCCGACCGCTCGCGGCCCTTCCCCGGCCTGATAGAAGCGCTCGACGAGCTCACCGCGCGCGGCGCGCGGCTCGCGGTGTGCACCAACAAGCTCGAGGGCCTGTCGCTGCTGCTGCTGCAACAGCTCAAACTCGCCGACCGTTTTGAAGCGATCTGCGGCCAGGACACGTTCGGTATCCAGAAGCCAGATCCGGAGGTTTTGCGCCGCACCATTGCGGCCGCCGGCGGCGATCCACGGCGCGCCATCATGGTCGGGGATTCCGCGACCGACATCCGCACCGCCCGCGCGGCCGGCATTCCGGTCGTCGCCGTCGACTTCGGCTACAGCGACAAACCGGTCGCCGAATACGAACCCGACCGGCTGATCAGCCATTTCGCGGAGCTGCCGGGTTCCATCGCCGCCATCTTTTCGGCTTATTGATACCGCCGTCTGGGATACCGCCGTCTGGCGCGATGGTTAATGGCGTTAAGGTTAACGACCGGCTCTGTGTTGCGCCCTTGTTACCTCGACCGTATCTTTGTGATGGACGAGCGATCTTTGCGCTCGCGTGGACGGGTTTGAAACAATGTACCGAGTGATTGCGATCATCGGCGGCGCGCTGGCTCTTGCGGCGTGTACGTCTGGCTCCGATTGGATGGACTCGTTGAAGCCGGGCCCCATGATGGACACGGTGCGCTTCGAATCCGAACCGCCGGGCGCGGAAGCAAAGACCTCGAACGGCCAGACCTGCCGCACGCCCTGCGCGCTGGCCTTGCCGGCCGCCGGTCCGCTGACCGTGACCTTCACGCTCACCGGCTATCAGCCTGCAACCGAAGCCATCGAGGTGGTCGAGAACACCGGCTCGCCGCCGACCCTGCGTCCGAACCCGGTGGTGGTGGAACTCACCGCCGCGCCGCCGCCGCCCAAGTCGACCAAGAAGCCCGCCAAGCGTCCGGCGGCGAAGAAGCCGGCCGCCAAGAAGCCCGCCGCCGCGTCCGCCCCTGCTCCGGCGGCGCCCGCGCAGCAGGGTTCCTCGCCCTGGCCGTCGACGCCGCGCTAGTGGAGCGGATTTGACGTTCGCTACCCGCTAGCCGCGAATATCCTAAGCGAACGTCAAATCCAAAGCTCCACTAGCAACAATAACTTGCTAGTGGTCCTTTGATTCTAACATTCGCAAAAGCGCCTCCCAGACGGGATGCGAATGTTAGAATCGGACCACTAGTAAGCCGAACGAATTGAAATTCAGGCGGCCCGCGGACACCTCCGCGGGCCGTTTGCATTTCAGCCCGCCGCTGGACGCTATGGTCAATATCGGCCACAGTTCGTATATGCCGCGTCAGCGGACCAGCGTGTGAGCCCCATGATCGCAACCCTCGACGGAACCACGACCGAACTCGACCGCGCCGGCATCCGGCCGCGCGCGCTGATCGATCCGTTCCAGCGCGCCATCACCTACCTGCGCGTCTCCGTCACCGACCGCTGCGACTTCCGCTGCGTCTACTGCATGTCGGAGCACATGACCTTCCTGCCGAAGGCCGACCTGCTCAGCCTCGAGGAGCTTGACCGGCTGTGCAGCGCCTTTGTCGCCAAGGGCGTCTCCAAGCTGCGCCTGACCGGCGGCGAACCGCTGGTGCGCCGCGGGATCATGACGCTGGTGTCGTCGCTGTCGCGCCATCTCAAGAGCGGCGCCCTCCAGGAATTGACGCTCACCACCAACGGATCGCAGCTCGAAAAATACGCCGCCGAACTGAGAGGCCACGGCGTCGAGCGCATCAACGTCTCGATCGACACGCTCGATCCGGACCGGTTTCGCGCCATCACGCGCTGGGGCGATGTCCGCAAGGTGCTTGCCGGCATCGACGCCGCGCAGGCGGCCGGCCTCAAAGTGAAGATCAACGCGGTCGCGCTCAAGGGCGTCAACGAGGACGAGATCGCCGATCTCGTGACGTGGTCGCATGACCGCGGCATGGACATGACGCTGATCGAGGTGATGCCGCTCGGCGACATCGAAGAGTCGCGTCTCGATCAGTACCTGCCGCTGTCGCTGGTGCGCGCGCGCCTCGCCGAGCGTTTCACCCTCGACGACATCGACTATCGCACCGGCGGCCCGGCGCGCTACGTGCGCGTCAAGGAAACCGGCGGACGGCTCGGCTTCATCACGCCGATGACCCATAACTTCTGCGAGTCCTGCAACCGCGTGCGCATCACCTGCACCGGCACGCTGTTCATGTGCCTCGGCCAGGAAGACGCCGCCGATCTGCGCACGCCGCTGCGGGCATCGGAGAGTGACGGCTTGCTGCACGCCGCGATCGACGAGGCGATCACCCGCAAGCCGAAGGGCCACGACTTCATCATCGACCGCAAGCAGCAACGGCCGGCGGTGGCGCGCCACATGAGCGTGACCGGCGGCTAGGCGCCCGCGCGCCCCGCGCGATTGTCCCGTCAACACAAACGGCGCAATGGAGGACTTTAGTCCTCCAGCGGGGCCGATGCCGCCGCGCGGGGCCCGGCCAAGCATTTTCTCCGCCCCCCGTCTCTACAACTAACTTCGCCATTGACGGCCAAGGCCGCCATCGGATTAAGGTGGCAGGCTTGGCTGCTAAGCCAAGCTGTGGGGACTTAAAGCAAAAACAAGAGGCGGGCCGCCGGTACCGGCCCTTGAGGGGAGAGGCAAGTGGGCGCTCTCGACGCAGTTCTGAAGGCGTTGCTGCCGGTCACCCGGGTGATCGACGCCATCACGACCTGGCTTGGCAAACGCCTCGCCTGGCTGATCCTGGCCGCCGTCGTCGTGTCGGCTTTGAACGCGACCGTGCGCAAGGTGTTCGACACCTCGTCGAATTCCTGGCTCGAGCTGCAGTGGATTCTCTTCAGCGTCGTGTTTCTGCTGTGCTCGCCCTGGACCTTGCTCGCCAACGAGCACATCCGCATCGATATCGTGAACAACATGTTCCCGAAGCGCGTGCGCGACGGCGTCGACGTCGTCGGCCACCTGTTCTTCCTGCTGCCGTTCACCGTCGTCATGATCATCACCGGAATCCCGTTCTTCCTGCGCTCCGTCGAGGTCAACGAGCAGTCGGGCAACGCCGGCGGGCTGCCGCAATGGCCGTCCAAGGCGCTGGTCATGATCGGCTTCACGTTGCTGCTCGTCCAAGGCCTGTCGGAGCTGGTCAAGCGCATCGCCGTGATGCGCGAGCTCATTCCGGATCCCCACGCGAACCAGACGAGCAGTCTGGAAGCTGAAGTCGAGCATATCGTCGAAGCGATCGAGAAACGCTGAGCGTAGCGGGGAGCCGGTGTAGCGCATGACAGCCTTCATTATCGAGAACATGGCGCCGATCATGTTCGCGGCCCTGGTGGTGGTCCTGCTGCTGGGCTACCCGGCGGCGTTCTCCCTTGGCGCCGTCGGCCTGATCTTCGGCCTGATCGGCATCGAGCTCGGCCAGTTCTCGCCGGACTTCCTGCAGGCCCTGCCCGAGCGCGTCTACGGGGTGATGAGCAACGACACCCTGCTGGCGATTCCGTTCTTCACCTTCATGGGGCTGGTGTTAGAGCGCTCCGGCATGGCCGAGGATCTGCTCGACACCATCGGGCAACTGTTCGGCACCGTGCGCGGCGGCCTCGCCTACGCGGTGATCTTCGTCGGCGCCCTGCTCGCCGCCACCACCGGCGTCGTCGCCGCCTCGGTGATTTCCATGGGCCTGATCTCGCTACCGATCATGCTGCGCTACGGCTACGACCGCCGCGTCGCGTCCGGCGTGATCGCGGCGTCCGGCACGCTGGCGCAGATCATCCCGCCGTCGCTGGTGCTGATCGTCATGGCCGACCAGCTCGGCAAATCGGTCGGCGACATGTACGAGGGCGCCTTCGTCCCGGGCATGGTGCTTTCCGCCCTGTACGCCTCCTACGTCTTCCTGGTGAGCGCGTTCTTCCCGAAAGCGACGCCGGGCCTGCCGATCGAAGCGGTCGGCTTCCGCGAGCCCGACGGCGGCCGCGGGCTGATCTCGCTCGCCGTGCTCGCGGTCGCGAGCGCGGTGTTCGGCTGGTTCATGATGCGCACGTCGGCCACCCGCGGCGCCGACTACGTCGTGCTCACGATGTTCCTCGGGATCGTCTTTGCCTTCGCTGTGGCGGTCGTGAACTACGTCACTGCCCGCTTCATGGGCTTCCGCTTCCTGTCGCACATGGCGCAGCAGACCACCTTCGTGATGGTGCCGCCGCTGTTCCTGATCTTCCTGGTGCTCGGCACCATCTTCATCGGCATCGCGACACCGACCGAAGGCGGCGCGATGGGCGCGGCTGGCGCGCTGATCCTCGGCGCCGCCAAGCGCCGGCTGACCTGGGACCTGGTGCGTCAGGCAATCGAATCCACCGCCAAGCTGTCGGCCTTCGTGGTGTTCATCCTGCTCGGCGCCCGCGTGTTCTCGCTCACCTTCTACGGCGTCAGCGGCCATATCTGGGTCGAGCACCTGCTGACGTCGCTGCCCGGCGGGCAAATCGGCTTCCTGGTCTTCGTCAACGCCTTCGTTTTCGTGCTCGCCTTCTTCCTCGACTTCTTCGAGCTGGCGTTCATCGTCGTCCCCCTGCTCGGCCCCGCCGCCGAGAAGCTCGGCATCGACCTGATCTGGTTCGGCGTGATCCTCGGCGTGAACATGCAGACCTCGTTCATGCATCCGCCGTTCGGCTTCGCGCTGTTCTACCTGCGCTCGGTGGCGCCAAAGGAACCCTTCATCGACCGCGTCACCGGCAAGCGCACCGACGGCGTGACCACCGGAGAGATCTACTGGGGCGCGGTGCCGTTCGTGGTGATCCAGGTCGTCATGGTTCTGCTGGTGATCGCCTTCCCGGCCATGGTGATGCATTACAAGGGCGTGGCGTCGGTCATCGATCCGAACAAAGTGCAGATCAATATTCCGCAGATCGACCTGCCGCCGGCGCTCGATCTCGGCCCGCCGAAAATCCAATAAAAAAGCCCCGGAGCCGAAGCTCCGGGGCTGTCGCTTGCCGATCGCTCAGCCGCGCGAGCGGGCGCGGATCTGGTAGGTGTCGAAGCTGTATTCCGCGACTTGCCACCAGAGATACTGGTCGCCGCGGAACGCCGTAATGTGGTCGTAGACCTTCTTGAACGCGGGGCTGGCGGCCACCGTCTCTTTGTAGACCTCGTTGGCGGCCTTGTAGCAGGCGTCCATGGTCTCCGGCGTGAAAGGCCGCAGCTGCGCACCCGCGCCCACAAGCCGCTTGAGCGCCGCCGGATTGGCCGCGTCGTATTTCGACTGCATCACGGTGTTGGCCATCTCGCTCGCCGTGCGCACGATCGACTTGTAGGCCGGCGGCAGCGCGTTCCACTTGGCGGTGTTGATGAAGTTGTGGAGCATCGCGCCACCTTCCCACCAGCCCGGATAATAGTAGTACTTCGCGACTTTATAGAAGCCGAGCTTCTCGTCGTCGTAAGGGCCGACCCATTCGCAGGCGTCGAGCGTACCCTTTTCCAGCGCCGGGTAGATGTCGCCGCCGGCGATCTGCTGCGGCACGGCGCCGAGCTTGCTGATCACCTTGCCGGCGAAGCCGCCGATGCGCATCTTCAGTCCGTTCATGTCGGCCGGCGTCTTGATTTCCTTGCGGAACCAGCCGCCCATCTGACAACCGGTGTTGCCGCAGGGGATGCCGTGAATGTTGAACTTGCTATAGAACTCGTTCATCAGGTCCATGCCGCCGCCGTAGAACTGCCAGGCGTTCTGCATCCGGCTGTTGAGGCCGAACGGCACGGCCGTGCCGAAGGCAAAGGTCGGATCCTTGCCGAAATAGTAGTACGACGCGGTATGGCACATCTCGACGGTGCCGTTCGAAACGGCGTCGGCGGCCTGCAGGCCCGGTACGATCTCGCCGGCGGCAAAGCACTGGATCTGGAACTTGTTGTCGGTGGCTTCGGCGACCGCCTTCGCGAAGATTTCCGCGGTGCCGTAGATCGTATCGAGAGATTTCGGGAAGCTCGACGTCAGCCGCCACTTGAGTTCCGGCATTGACTGGGCGATCGCCGGTGCAGCGACCACACCTGCCGCGGCGGCGCCGAGACCGGCCGCCTTCAGAAATTGACGACGTTTCATTCCTTAACCCTCCGGTTGTTTCCTTGCGGGCCCCGTTGACCGGGCACCCGTTCCCCCGCCCTCTGGCGGGGCATAATGGGACAATGACCTTTCCTGGAGCCCAAATCCAGCGTCAAGGCGCCTCGACCAAAGTCGTACGCCGGAACCCTCGCGCCCGGCTCTGGAGCCCACAACCAAAGGGGGGCCGGCTTTGGGCCGCCCCCCTCGTGCGTGCAACATGTCCGTCGCGGTCTTCAGCCGCCTACATTTTGGTGCGGCTGCAACCATGAAGCTGTCGTAGCCGTATTCGGCCACCTGCCACCACAGAGACGCGTCGCCGCGGAAGGCGTTCGTGCCGTCACAGACCTTCTTGAAGCCGGCGTTCTTGGCGCTGACTTCGTTAAAGGTCTCGGTCGCCGCCTCGTAGGAGGCTTCCATCACCGGCTGCGGGAACGGACGCAGTTGCCGGCGAAGCACTGAATACGTGCGCGCTCACGCTACCGGAGCGCACCTGCAACGGCCGCGATTTTGTCAACGCGGTCGGTAACGGCCGCGACATCCAACGCCGGCTGTTTCGGCGCGGTCACGCCGGCAAAGGCTTGCTTGAGCTGTGCGAAATTGTTGCGGAGTTCCAGCAACGCGTCGGAATTCAACGCGGTTAGCGCCGGCGACACGCGCTCGATCATCCGCTCGGCCTGCAGCACATATCCGCGCGCGACCTGATAGCTGATCGGACGCGCGATGCGATCGTCGACGACCGCGTCGCCATATTCGTCCGGCACCGTCTGCAAGATCGCGACCGCGACCTGAACCACGAACGCCGGCCGGTTCGTCTGTCGCGCCTCGAGGTTGGCATCGGCGGCGGCAAGCGCACTCTCGACGGCCTGCAAGGCCTTCGGATATTGCTTGGCGTTATGCGCCTTGACGGTGCGCGCCAGCGACTTCAATGCCCCGTCGAAGGGCGGCGTCTTGTAGGTGCGCAGGTCGCCGCGAATGACGCCGTAGACTTCCTCGAGCGGAAACATGAAATGGCGGTACGCGACGTTCCAGTCGCGCCGCTGCACCAACTCGTCGCCGGTGCCGAGGTGGGCGCGGATGGTGGCGATGGAGCGGCCGAACGCGACGTCCGGCGGCAACGCATCGGGCGCCTGCGCGCGTGGACTGCCGGCGAAGGCAAGCAACAGCGCGCCCGCGACGATCAACGCGTGATCGATCCGCGGGCGCACGGCGCTACGCTTCGACCACGATCTTGGGCGCGACGCGGCCCGACGACGGTCCGCCCTTGATCTGCTCCAGCACGCGGGCGGCGATGTCGCGATAGATCTTGGCGTGCGGACCGTCCGGCTCGGTCGCGACCACCGGCAGGCCGGCGTCGGACTTTTCCCGGATCGTCATGTGCAGCGGCACTTCGCCCAAGAACGCGACGCCGAGCCGGTCGGCCTCCTTGTGCGCACCGCCGTGCCCGAAAATATCCGAACGCGAGTTGCAGCTCGGGCACAGGAAGTAGCTCATGTTCTCGACCACGCCGAGCACCGGCACGTTGACGCGCTTGAACATGGCGACGCCGCGCCGCGCGTCGATCAGCGCCAGATCCTGCGGCGTCGACACGATGACGGCGCCTTTGAGCGGCACCTGCTGCGCCATGGTGAGCTGCGCATCGCCGGTGCCGGGCGGCATGTCGACCACCATGACGTCGAGCTTGCCCCACTCCACTTCGCGCAGCATCTGGGTGATCGCCGACATCACCATCGGCCCGCGCCAGATCATCGGCGTCTCCTCGTCGATGAGGAAGCCGATCGACATCACTGTCAAACCATAACGCTCGATCGGCTTGAGCCGGTTGCCGCCGACGGTCTGCGGCTTCTCCGTGATGGCGAGCAGCTTCGGCAGCGACGGCCCGTAGATGTCGGCATCGAGCACGCCGACCTTCAGGCCGAGGTCGCGCAGGCCGAGCGCGAGGTTGACCGCGGTCGTCGACTTGCCGACCCCGCCTTTGCCGGAGGCGACCGCGATGATGGCGTCGACGCCGGGAATGCCGGGCTGCTCCTTGTCGGCCGGGTAGGCATGCTGGTGCGGCGCGTGCTGATGGGCTGCGGGCTTGGCCGCCGCGGCCGGCGCAGGCTGCGGTGCGCGCGCCGCGCCGCTACCGGCGGCCCGCTCCGCGGTCAGCGCCACCAGCGCGGACTTCACCCCGGCCACCGCGCGGACGGCGGCCTCGGCCGCGTCGCGCACCGGTTCCCAGGCTTTCACATCCGCCGCATCCACGGTGATGGAGAAGAACACCTTGCCGTCGCCGACCACGATGTCGGACAGGACGCGCGCATCCACCAGGGTTTCGACGCCGGGCGACTTCACCGTCGCCAGCGCCGCCAGAACCTGTTCCTTCGTCACCGCCATGATGGCTTTCCTTGCTGCCGGTTAGATCGAGCCGACACCATAGGCCAGGCTGTCCATTCGTCAATGCGGGCTTGAGCCGGCATTCCGCGCATGCGAGCCTCCGACGGTTCGCCCGCCTTCCGCAACTCCGAAAACGGTTGACATGACTCACGACGAGATCAAACAGGAACTGGTTTGGGCCGGCAAAGTGCTTGTCGCCGAGGGACAAGATGATTTCACGCGCGGTCATATTTCGTTCCGTTTGCCGGACGATGCTTCGCTCTTCTTCATGAAGCCGCACAGCCTTGGCCTCGACGAGATCACACCGGAAAACATCCTCACCATCGGCCTCGACGGCAGCGTCGTCGCCGGCACGGCGCGCCGGCACAGCGAGGTCTACATCCATTCGGAGATCTTCAAGGCGCGTCCCGACGTCAATTGCGTCCTGCACACGCACGCTCCCTACGCGGTCGCGCTGTCTGCGACCGGCCGTCCCTTGCGCTGCTACAGCCAGCCCGGCGCGCTGTTCTACGAGGCCTTGGGCGTCTACGCCGACACGATCAATCTCATCCGTACCGCGGAGATGGGAGCGGGCGTTGCCGCGGCGCTCGGGCCCCATCGCGCGGTACTGCTGAAAAACCACGGCGTCGTGGCGGTCGGCGTAAGCATGGCTGAAACCGTGGTGGGCGCGATCATGCTGGAGAACGCCGCACTGGTGCAACTGACGGCCGAGGCGGCGGGCGAGCCGGCGCCCGAGTTTCCGCGCGCCGACATCGAGAAGCTCAAGCACGACATCAGCCGGCCGGAGCAATTCAAGATCAACTTCGATTACCTGGTACGCCGCGCGAAGCGACGTGAAAATATCGCCAAATAAGAACAAGACTGGGAGGAGCCCGATGATGAAATCCGTGTCGTTCTGCACGCTCTCTTTGGTTGCCGTTATGACGGCCTGTTTGGCGCCGGCAGTAGCGCAGGAGTCCTATCCCAACCGGCCGATCAAGATTTTGGTTGGCATTCCGCCTGGCGGCGCCCCCGACATCGTGGCGCGCGTCGTTGGCCAGTATCTTTCGCAAGCGGTCGGGCAGCCGGTCGTGATCGAAAACCGAACCGGCGCCAACGGCAATATTGCCGGCGAGGCTGCCGCCAAGGCGCCGCCGGACGGCTATACATTGTTGCTGGGCGCCGACAGCGGCATCGTCATCAATCCGCACGTCTTCGCCAAGATGCCGTTCGACCCGATCAAGGATCTCGTTCCGGTGGCGGCCGTGGCGAGCAATCAATTCATTCTGGCGGTCAATCCGAAGCTGCCGGTCAAGACGCTGCCGGAATTCATCGATTATGCGCGCAAGGCCAACCCGCCGCTCGCGTTCGCTAGCGGCGGGCCCGGCAGTCAGCACTTCTTTGCGATGGAACAGCTCAAGCAGCGCGCCGGTTTCAAGTTGCTCAATGTCACCTTCCGCGGCGGCTCGCCCGCCATGCAATCGACGGTGAGCGGCGAGACGCAAGTGCTGTTCGCCGGCGGCGAAAGCGCCGGACAATTCGAGGCCGGCACCTTGCGGCCGCTTGCCGCCAGCGGCAAGGCGCGATCGAAGCGATACCCCGACCTGCCGACCATCGGCGAGTTCTATCCGGGCTATAGCGTCGATATCTGGCTCGGCCTGTTCGCGCCGGCGGGCACCCCCGCCGCCATCGTCGCCAGGCTGCACAAGGAGGTCCAAGCCTTGCTCGCCCGGCCGGAGGTCGCGGCGAAGATCAACGTTTCCGGGAGCCTCGAACCGCTGATCTTGTCCTCGGAGGATTTTGCCGCGCGCATCCGCAGCGACAATGAGAAGTTCGGTAGACTGGTGAAGGACTTGAATATCAAGATCCAGTAGGAACCTGCGGCGGCAGGATTGGCGCCGGGCGGCGCGAGAAATAGTCTATTGAAACGTGCCGAACGCTGGCCAGGCAGATCAACGATTTTCCTCAGGAGAAAACACGATGGCGAAGGTGGCTTTTCTGGGTTTGGGCGTGATGGGCTATCCCATGGCCGGGCACCTCAAGAACAAAGGTGGCCACGAGGTCACCGTCTATAACCGCACCGCCGCCAAGGCCGAGCAATGGGTCAAGCAGTTCGGCGGCAAGTCGGCGCCGACGCCCAAGGCCGCCGCCGCCGGCCAGGACTTCGTCATGTGCTGCGTCGGCAACGACAACGACCTCCGAGAAGTGACCCTCGGTCATGAAGGGGCCTTCGCCGGCATGGGTAAGGGCACAATCTTCGTCGATCACACCACCGCCTCGGCCGAGATCGCGCGCGACCTCTACGCCGCCGCGCAGAAGGGCGGCTTCGACTTCGCCGATGCGCCGGTGTCGGGCGGCCAGGCCGGCGCCGAGAACGGCGTGCTGACCGTGATGTGCGGCGGCGACGCCGGGCCGTTCGCGCGCGCCGAGAAGGTGATCGCGGCTTACGCGCGCGCCTGCACCCTGATGGGCCCGGCCGGCTCCGGCCAGCTCGCCAAGATGGTCAACCAGATCTGCATCGCCGGCCTGGTGCAGGGCCTGTCGGAAGGCATCCACTTCGCCAAGAAGGCCGGCCTCGACATCGAGAAGCTGATCGGAACCATCTCCAAGGGCGCGGCGCAAAGCTGGCAGATGGAGAACCGCTACAAGACCATGGCGGCAAACAAGTTCGACTTCGGCTTCGCCGTTGATTGGATGCGCAAGGATCTGAGCATCTGTCTCGGTGAGGCGCGCAAGAACGGCGCCAACCTGCCGGTGACCGCACTGGTCGACCAGTTCTATTCCGAGGTGCAGGCCATGGGCGGCAAGCGCTGGGATACCTCGAGCCTGATCGCGCTCTTGGACCGTAAGTAAGGGCATCGTGTCCCGGGCGCAGCGCAGCGCCATAAGCGCGTTTACGCGCGTCTTCGACGCGCTATGGTGGTGCGCTGCAGACCCGGGACCCCGGTTGCTAGAAGAAAGCTGGGCCCCGGATCAGCACCGCATCACGTCGCTTCGCTTGTGCTGCGGTGCATCCGGGGCACGAGCCCTCAGAACGCCATCGTGAGGCCGTCGGCTGCGACCAGGACGCCGCCGCCGGCCTCGATCTCTTCGGCCCGCGCCAGTACGGTGTCGTTCATGTGCGTGATCATCGTGCGCCGGGCGCCGAGGTCGGCGAGCCGCGCCTGCAAAATCTCCCAGCTCATGTGGCCTGAGATTTTCGTACCGGCATAGGCGTAGCATTCGCACATGAACAGGTCGGCGTCCTTGGCGATGGCCAACAGCGCGTCGGTCCATTCGGTGTCGCCGGAATAGGCAAAGGTCTTTTTGCCGTCCGAGAGCCGCAACGCGGTCGACGGCGCGCCCGATTGATGGATCACCGCCGCCGTCACCAGCGTGTGCCCGAGCACGTCGGCCGCAACGCCCGGCGCGATTTCCTCGACGCGCCACGGGAAGCGCCATTTCGAGCCGGTCGATTTCGGGAAGAACACTTCGAGCGCGGCCTCTAACCGCGCGCGCGTGCCGGGCGGTCCTACGATCAGCAACGGCGTCTCGCGGCGCGACAAAAACTGCCCGTCGAGCAGCAGGAACGGCAGGCCGCCGAAATGGTCGCCGTGCAGATGCGACAACACGATCGCGTCGATGCGGTTCGGATCGAGCTTGAGCGCCTTCAGCGCCGGCAGAGCCGAGGCGCCGAAGTCGACGACGAGCGTGCTCTTGGCTGTCTCCAGCCAAAAGCAGGTGTTGCTGCGGCCGCCCGAGCCGAAGGCGTCGCCGGAGCCGACGATGGTGAGTTTCATCTTCCGCTTACGCTTTCTTTGCGCATGATCTTTTCCGAAAACCGGTATCCACCCCGGATCAAGTCCGGGACAGGCTTTATCGGGATCATGCGCGGGCACTCGGCCTTGCCGACACGGCGGCATGCCAGCGCTTCACGTTGGCGAGGTTGTCCGGCATCGCCAGCCGGCCCGGCTTCATGAAGTCGACCGACACCAGCGTGGTGATGTCGGCCATCGAGTAGCGGTCGCCGGCGACGAACTCGCGGCTGGCGAGCTCCTTGTCGAGCAGGTCGAGAAACCAGAACACGCGCGGGCGGCTGGCTTCGGCATAGGCCGGGATCTGCGGCACCTCGAGATCCTTCATCGAGGGGTGCAGGTGCCGGAAGACCGCCGCGACGTTGGCGAAGAAGTTGATCTCGGCCCGCCTGTTCCACATCTCGACCAGGGCGATCTCCTTGGCCCCCACCCCGAACAGCGGCGGCTCGGGCTGGAGAGCCTCGAAGTAGCGGCAGATGGCGACAGATTCGGTGATGACGGTGCCGTCGTCCAGCACCAGCGCCGGCATGCGTTGAAACGGGTTGATCGCCGCGTATTCCGGCGTCTTGTGCTGCTTGGTCATGATGTCGACCTGCTCGGTCGGCAGCGAAATGCCCTTTTCGGCGAGAAATATCCGCGCGCGCCGGGGATTTGGCGCCATTTTGCTGTCGTAGAGCTTCATTCCGGGTCTCCTGGTGGGCGTCGTTCCCCTCGCAACCAGCCGACCACGCGCCCGGGGACCTGTCAAAGGGCGGTTAAGATTCGTTAACCAGTGTTTTTAGGCGGCTCTTAAGCCTGGTCTTAAGGTTTTTGGGCGACGTTTGCGGCCGGACTTTCCAGCGTCGAAGCGTGCGTTTCATGCCCATTCCAGGCGAACATCCTGACCTCACCGCCCTGCCCCCGGAAAGCTCGCCGGTGAAGCGCAGGCTCGCCGCGCAATACGTGCGCGAGGCGCGCGACCGCCTCACCTCCTCCAGCGGCACCCGACCGGCCTTCGACGTCGAGCTGCTGCGGCAGTATGCGCAGAACCGGCTGTCGGCTTCGCTGGTGATCCTGCTGCTGGTGGCGACCGTCGGCTTCCTGTCGAGCCTGTGGACCGGGGCGCTGGCCGCCGGCGCCTGGACTGCCTCGGTGCTGGTGATCCACGCCGTCATCATCACCAAGTGCAAGCAGTTCCTCGATTTGCCGGCGTCCGAGGTCTCGACACACGCCTGGCGCCTGCGCTTCGTCCTGCTCGATCTGTTCTACGGGCTGGCCTGGATGTTCATCCTCATCCACCCGGTCGGCACGGACGACAGCTCCCGCACCTTCTCGCTGTTCGTCATGCTGCTGGTGGTGGCGGTATCGAGCATGCTGGCCTCCAGCCTGCCGATCGCGGTGTTCGCCGCCACCTTCCCGGTGACCGCGGCGATCGCGCTCGATTTTGTGCTGCAAGGCAGCCTGCGCAATTACATCCTCGCCGGCATGGCGGTGACGGCGCAAGGCTACTTCGCCGTGCTGGCCTACCGGCTCTATTCGACGACGCTGGCCACACTGCAGGCGCGGGCCGAGAAGGACGCCCTGATCGGCGAGCTGGAACAGGCCAAGGCCATTTCCGACGAAGCCCGCCGCCGCGCGGAAGCCGCCAACATCTCGAAGTCGCGCTTCCTGGCGCAGATGAGCCATGAGCTGCGCACGCCGCTCAACGCCATTCTCGGCTTCTCGGAAGTGATGAAGACCGAGGTGTTCGGCGAACATGCCGTACCGGCCTACAAGGAATACTCCGCCGACATCCATAATTCCGGCGTGCACCTGCTCGGCCTGATCAACGAGATCCTCGACCTGTCGCGCATCGAGGCCGGCCGTTACGAGCTGAACGAAGAGTCCGTGTCGCTGTCCGGCATCGTCGAGGACTGCCACCACCTCTTGAAGCTGCGCGCGACCAATCGCGGCATCACCATCCACGAGATGTTCGAGAGCGACCTGCCCCGGCTGTGGGCGGACGAGCGCGCGATCCGCCAGATCTGCCTCAACCTGTTGTCAAACGCGATCAAGTTCACGCCGCAGGCCGGCGAGATCTGGCTGAAAGTCGGCTGGACCGCGTCGGGCGGCCAGTACATGAGCGTCAAGGACACCGGCCCCGGCATTCCGGAAGAGGAAATTCCGATCGTGCTGGCCTCCTTCGGCCAGGGCTCGAACTCGATCAAGTCCGCCGAACAGGGCGCCGGCCTCGGCCTGCCGATCGCCAAGAGCCTGGTCGACCTGCACGGCGGCACCTTCGTGCTGAAGTCGAAACTGCGCATCGGCACCGAAGTCATCGTCACCTTCCCACCCGAGCGGGTGGTGGCGGCAATGGCGCCGATGACCGAGCACGCTCCTTCGATCACCCCACCCGGCGAACCAATCCTCTCGCCCGAGGAAAGGCGCCGCCTGAGCCGGCGGCCGCTGTTCCGGGCCGGAACCTGATACGGACGATGCTGCGCCAAAGGCCCGATTGCGTTCTCATCCGCGCTGGTTATGGTCGCAGCAATTCGGCTGCCCGAGACCGCGATGATACAATCCCCTTGCATCAAGATCTGCACGCTCGACGCCCGTTCCGGCCTGTGCCTGGGCTGCGGACGGACCATCGGCGAGATCGCGTCCTGGACGTCCCTGTCCGACGCCGAACGCGCGAGAGTGACGGGCGAACTGGCCGACCGCCTCACCCGGCTTGCCGCCGCGCCAGGGTGACGCCGTGAGCCGCCGGCTGATCTGGTCACTCGTGCTGGGCGTGGGCCTGTCGCTGGCAGCGCTGATCGCCACCAGCGGCCAGGATTCCATCACCCTCCTGTTGCGCCACGACGTCGGCGCGCTGGTGCTCAAGATCGCCCTCGGCGTCTGCGTCGCCGGGCTGTTCTTTGCCATCTTCCGCGAGAAATTGTCGCAGGCGCTGGAAGCCACCATGTTCTGGGCGGTGGTCGGCCTGCTGCTGGTGGTCGGCTACAGCTACCGCTTCGAGCTGCGCGAGGCCGCCGACCGCGTGATCGCGGAGCTGATGCCGGGCCACGTCGCCCGCCACGGCCGCGACGTCGAGGTGGTGCGCGGCCACGGCGGCGATTTCTCGCTCGGCGCCCATATCAACGGCGCCAAGGTGCTGATGGTGCTCGACACCGGCGCGACCTCGGTGGTGCTGACGCAAGAAGCGGCGCGCGCCGCCGGCCTGCCGATCGAGGTGCTCAACTATTCGGTCAACATCGACACCGCCAACGGCCGCACCCGCGCCGCCGCGGTGACGCTCGACCGGCTCGC
Organism: uncultured Undibacter sp.; assembly: GCA_964372105.1. GTDB lineage: Bacteria > Pseudomonadota > Alphaproteobacteria > Rhizobiales > Xanthobacteraceae > Pseudolabrys. Next base: position 142,712 of record CAYJPU010000001.1, on the reverse strand, counting down.
CGTCGGCAGCCTGATCGAGCGCTCGGTGCCGGCGCTGGTGGTGCAGCACAGCCAGCTGCGCAACAACCTGCTCGGCATGAGCTTCCTCAACCGGCTGGAAAGCTGGGAAGTGCGCGGCAACAAGCTGCGGATGCGCGGCTATCCCTGACACCGGCACGCGCCTTGAATACCCCTCGCTCACGCGGAGCGAACGCCGTCACCTCGAACGGCAATCTGAATTAACATGATATTATGCATTCTATTTTCTTAACCGTTCGCCGCGACTATTGCCGCCAAGGAGAAATCGGCGGGACTACGGAATGCGCGGTAATTCTCGGGGTGCAACCGAAACGCACAGCCCCTTCTATTCCATCAAATTCGCCTTGCTGGCCGCCACCGGCTGCATCGCCGCCCTGCTGATCGTCGCCTTCACCTTCGACGGCGTGGAAGCGTGGAAACAATATGAACATTCAAAGACGCTGCGGGCTGCGGACTCGGCGCGCACCCACCTGATAAACGGAATCTACTTCCTGTTGCGAGAACAACCGATCATCGACAGCGCCTACAAGGTCGATGCGCCCGTTGCGGACGACCAACGCCAGCGCATCGTCGAGCATCGCACCGCCGCCGGAAGACATTTGGACGCCAGCATCCCTTACCTTTTGACGCAGGATTTCTCGAACAAGAATGCAATCACGCAACAGGTCGAAGACGCTCAACGCCGGGCGGCTACCGCCCGCAGGCAAGCCGATGCGATGATTGCCTTGCCGAAGGACCGGCGCGCCCAGGACTCTCAGAACGAATACAATTCGGCGATGAACGCTTTGATCGGTGCCATAGAGAAGCTCTGGGCGGCCGAAGCCTACAGCGCCAGCCGGCAGGACCCGTTTCTCACGCGCTATGCCCGCGTCAAGCGATTGAGCTGGAAGATGCGTGAACTCGCTGGCATCGAGCGCTCCATCATCGCCTCGGCGATCGTCACGGCCAAGGCTATCCCGCGCGACGACATTCGCCTGATCGAGCAGAGCCGCGCTCAGATCCGGTTTGCCTGGCAAATCGTGCAAGAGCTCACCTTGTCCGAACACGAGCCTGTCAGCATCAAGGCTGCCATATCCGAAGCCAGACGACTCTATTTCGCCGACTTTCAATCGCTCACGGACGGCATTCGCGACCTAAACCAGAGAACTGTTCCTTTCGCTGTCACTCTCAACGAATGGATCGATCAGACAAATCCGCAGATCGATTCTTTTCTCGGGATATTGCGCGCCGCTGCGGTGGCGGGAGAAGAGCGTACAAAACACCTGGAGAACGAGGCATTCCGCGACTTGATATTCCGCACCTGCGGCGTCGTTCTCGCATTCGGCACGACGGCCATGTGCTTCGTCGTCGTCGTCAAACGGGTCACCGGGCCCGTCGCGCGGCTGAGCCGCGTAGTGCGCAGCCTGGCATCGGGCTCGCTCGACGTTTCGGTCACGGACGCAAGACGCCGCGATGAAATCGGCGAGATGGCGCGCGCGGTCGACTTTTTCAAAGCAAACTTGATCGAAACGAGGCAGTTGTCCGCTTCGCAGGCGGCGGAGCGAGTTGCCAAGGAAACGCGCGCCGCGATGCTCGAAGCGCGCGCCAAGGCTTTCGAGGCCAATGTGGCGGGGGTCGTGCGTTCGCTCGAGATGTCCGCCACCGAACTGGAATCGACATCGCGCTCGCTGTCCGTCAGCGCGGACGAGACCAACAGACAGTCCGGCGGCGTCGTGGTCACGGCCCAGCTAACCTCCACGAGCGTGCAGGCCGTCGCGACGGCCTCCGAGGAACTTGCACAGTCCGCGCAGCAGATCGGCCAACAGGTCGCCAATTCGGCGCGGATCACCGGGGACGCGGTCGAATACTCCCGGCGCGCCACCGCGACCATCCAGGCGCTCTCGACCCGGGCCGAGCAGATCGGCGAGGTCGTCAAGCTGATCAGCAGTGTTGCCGAGAAAACAAATCTGCTCGCGCTCAATGCCGCCATCGAGGCTGCACGGGCCGGCGAAGCGGGCCGCGGTTTCGCGGTCGTGGCGTCCGAGGTCAAGGCGCTGGCCGGACAGACGGCCAAAGCGACCGAACAGATCAATTTGCAGATCAAGCAGATCCAGGGCGCCACCCGCGACACCGTGACGGCGATTCACCATATCGACGAAACGATTCAGGGCGTCAACACGTTCGCGGTCACCGTTGCCGCCGCCGCCGAGCGGCAGCAGATGGCGACGCAGGAAATCGCGCATAACATCGCGGAGACCGCGTCGGGCACGCAAGACGTCAACCAGCACATCATCCAGGTGCAGCAAGCGGCGATGCATACCGGCAGCGCGGCCAACCAGTTGCTGTCGTCCGCGAGTGAAGTTGCGCGCAGCTCGTCCGACTTGCGGCGCGAGGTCGAGACCTTCCTGGCGGGCGTCCGCGAAGCCTCGTGAGCGGCGTCCTAGAGCAGGCTGACCAGGAAACGCAGCGACGCGAACATCAGGAAGATGCCGAAGCCGATCTCGAGCTTGCGGCGCGGCAGCCAATGCGCGAGCCGCACACCATAGCTCGCGGTCAAGCTCGACACCGGCGCCATCAGCACCAGCCCGATCAGCGACACGAAGCCGATCGACAGCGGCGGCAACTGCGCCTGATGCGGCAGGCCGGCCAGCATGTAGCCGATGGTGCCGGCGATGGTGATCGGCACGCCGACGCCGGCCGAGGTCGCCACGGCCTGCTGTATCGTCCGCCCGTAGAGCGTAAGCACCGCGTTCGATATGGCGCCGGCGCTCACGCCCACCAAAGCCGAAAACAGACCCATGACGAAGCCGAAAAACGCCAGCAACGCGCGGCCGGGCAACGCGGTGCCCAGATTCCAACGCTCGCTGCCATACAGCATCTTGGCGCTGATGAACGCGGCGAAGACGACAAAGGCCACCTTGAAGACCGCGGCCGGCGCAAACGCGGCGGTGACCGAACCGATCGCGACTCCCACGATCGCCGGCAGCGTCCAGATCCGCACCACCTCCGGAATGACCGCGCTGCGCTTCTTGTGGGCCAGGAAGGAGCGCACCGTGGTCGGCACGATGATGGCGAGCGAGGTGCCGATGCACATCTGCATGCGCACGTCTTCCGGCACGTCGAGGGCGCGGAAGACCTCATAGAGAACCGGCACGATGATGGCGCCGCCGCCGATACCGAACAGGCCGGCGAGCACGCCGACCAGGATGCCGGCGCCCGCGATCCAGAGCGCAAGCAGGACGATCTCGCTGATCGGATGACCCAGCACTTGCTTCCCCGGAAGCCGCGGCAGGTTGGAAGAAGATCAGGCGGCGATGTGCGCCAGATCCACGGGCTTGTCCACGACCAGCGCGAGCGCGTCGGCGAGAACCGCAGCGCTTGCGCCGGGCTTGACGCCCTCGGTCGCGAGATGGCGGCGGAAGGCGCGCGCGCCCGGCACCGCGCGGAAGAGACCAAGCACATGGCGGGTGATGGCGTGCAGGCGGATGCCTTTGGCCAGCTCGCGCTCGATATAGGGGATGAGCGCGAGGCCGGCCTCCTTGGCCGAGGCAAAGGCCGGCGCCGTGCCGAACAACACCGGATCGACCGCCAGCAGCCGCCAGGGTTCCTGGTAGGCGGCGCGGCCCAACATGACGCCGTCGAGCGGGCCTAACTCGGCCTGCGCCTGCTCCAGGCTGGCGATGCCGCCATTGAGCACGATCGGCAGCGCCGGGTGCGCGGCCTTCAGCGCCCGCACCAGCGCGTAATCGAGCGGCGGCACGTCGCGGTTTTCCCGCGGCGACAAACCCTTCAGCCAGGCCTTGCGGGCGTGCACGATGAAAGCGTCGGCGCCGGCCGGCTTCACGGTATCGACGAAGGAGAACAGCGCCTCGTTCGGGTCCTGCTCATCGATGCCGATGCGGCACTTCACCGTCACCGGAATCCTGACCGCGGCCTTCATGGCGGCGACGCAATCGGCCACCAGTTTCGGCTCCGCCATCAGGCAGGCGCCGAAGCGGCCTTCCTGCACGCGGTCGGACGGACAGCCGACATTGAGGTTGATCTCGTCATAGCCGAAATCCTCGCCGATCCGCGCGCACGCGGCGAGCGCGGCCGGTTCGGAACCGCCGAGTTGGAGCGCGACCGGATGCTCGACCGCATCGAACCCGAGCAGACGGGCGCGGTCGCCGTGCAGGATGGCGCCGGTGGTCACCATCTCGGTGTACAGCAGCGCCTGGCGCGTCAGCAGACGATGGAAGAACCGGCAGTGCCGGTCGGTCCAGTCCAGCATCGGGGCAATAGAATATTTTCTATTTATTTCAATCACTTAGGTTCTTGATTGGCTTCGCTTCAATCGTCGCGGAGCGCCGCTCGGCCGCAACGTCATATGGCGCCGCCGGTTCGTATCACAAGCGGCAGCCATGCATCGAGCGTGAAAATCACAACCGCTGCTGCCAAAGCTGACACAGTTAGCGACCAGAAGATAAGATGGAGCGGGCGCCTTCACGAGCCGGTATAGCCAGGAAAGTGTTCGCTTTGACCCACGTTTCAGAGGCGGAGCCGACCGGCGCGCCGGTGACGAACCTCGATTGCCAGTTGTCGCTCCTCGGCCGCACCAGCACCATCCAGCCTTCGCCGTAGCATGCGCTACTGGCCACTATCGGGCGGTCGATCAGCCTCGTTGACGACCATCACCACACCGTCGACGCCGCCCAGACAGCGCCGATCCACTTGGCGCTTTCGATAGTGGCAAAGGAACAGCTCTTTTCGAACTCGAAACCTGCGCGCTTGGGCGCGAATACAAGGACTTCGTGCGCGATCGCAATCGCGACGGGCGTCATTCGAGTGCGCGACAGCCCATCGGCTTCCGGCTTGTACAAGGTGTGGAGCGTTGCGGACGGGAATTTGGGATATGCGCCCGGGCGGGCTCGCCGGCCAAGAGCGGTGGCGTTGATTCGATTACGGTCCCTGGAGCGCGAAGAACGCGATCGCCAGAACTCCCACCAGTAGCTCGAAGACGGTGATGACGATCAGAACAAAGGTGATGCGCCGCGCCTTTGGCTTCATCGGCAGCCAAACACGATGCATGTACCAGCGCCACGGACCGAAGCCCGACCAGCGCGCCCAATGGCGCAGGTAACGGTGCAGGTCGTGGCCCCACCACACCAGGCTCTTGTCGATCTCGCCGGCGCGCGTCCGTCGGTCGGCTTCTGGCGTCCCGGAATAATCGTCGGTAACGACCAACACAGCGCCGCCGGACGCGGCGGGTTTGTCATCCGGACCCGCCGGTTCGACGCGAAACTCGGTCGCCGTCTTCAGGCCGGTCGCATACACGATTCGCAGGCCATCCGAGCACGGCTCGGCGCGGATATGCGTGGCGAAATTGTGCCCGTTGCTGAGGTTTCGCACCTGCATGAAAAAGCAGCCCTCGTCCTCGGCCCGCCATTCCTCAAACTCGTACATCGAGTTGATGCGCAAGAGCCGCTCGGCATCCTGGCAGAATGCCAGCAGCGCCGCCGGCGAGAGTCCGGTGGCGATCCGTACCCAGGCCCGATCTGGTCGCGGTACTTCGCTCATCGAGCCGGATGCGGCACGACGAGGAATGGCGCTTTGAGCGACTTGACCAGCGTCTCGATCGCGAGCCGCGAGCGGTAGCCGGGCGCCCCCTTGGGGCGCGGCGAGCCGGCCACCACCAAATCGTATTCATCCGCGGCGGCCACCGCGGCCACGCATTCTGCCGGCCGGCCTAGCCGCACTTCGCACGAATAGGCGAGACCGCGCTGCTTCGCCTGCGTCTCCACTTCGGCTGCGTGTTCGACGATTTCGCGTTCTAACTGGTTCTCGACGTAGCGGCCGAAACGCACATGCACGGCGGCGTTATTCAACCAATCGTCACCCAGCATCCCCTTCCAGAAGTCCGGAATTACCACCAGATGGTGCAATCGGCCTCCGGAGGCGCACAAATCCAGTGCGACGCGTTCCGCTGCGCGAGCGCCGGGGGTGCCGTGGCTCGCAAGCAGGATTGCGCGTGCAGATGTCATGTCCTTTGTCCTCGATTTCAGGGCGGGCACCGCGGTGTCCCGTCGGTCGATGCGAAAAAGGACCCGGCGCCCGCGCCAGGGCGCCGGGTCGGAATATTGGCTGCGCGATGCTACTTGACCAGGATGTAGACCGCGAGCGCGATCACGAGTGCGCACGCCAGAGCGACGAAGTCCTCGTAGCGATCGGTCTTGAAGATCGAAAGCGCCGAGCCGCGATGATACTTGAAGCCGCTTTCGGTCGTCTGCAGGTCGATGTTCTGGCTTTTCTTGTCGGTCATGATTGATCTCCCTCGATCTCAGATCGTCCCGCGGACGAACAACAACACAACGATCAGCGACAGCACGGCCTTCAAGACGCCGACCACGCTGCCGATGACGAGGGGCTCGCCGCCGGCTTGGCGCATGGCGGCCAACGTGATCTGCATGCCCAGCCCGGTGAGGCCGAAGGCGAACAGCCAGGTCAGCCAGTCGCGGAAGTACGGGATCATGTTCTTCGTAAAGGCGCCGGTCGAGGCGAGCGCGAACATCAGAATGAAGCCGAGCACGAAGACCGGGAACTTCTCGATGATCACCTTGAAGGTGTCGATTTGTTCGACTTTTCCGCCGCCGGCGGTTTCGCGGCGCACGTACCACACCGCAAGCCACAGCACGATAATCGGCAGGAACAGCACGCGGGTAATGTTGAAGATCTCGCCGACCTTCAGGGTCTCGAGGTTGCCGGTCGGCTGGTAGGCGAGCGCGGCGCCGGCGACTTGCGCCGAATTCAGAATTCCGGTGCCGGCCCAGGCGCCGAACTGAACATAGCTCATGTTGAACGCATGTCCGACGACCGGGAACAGGAACATGCAGATCACGCCAAACACCAGGATCGTGCCGATGGTGTAGGCGATCTCGTCCGAACGGGCCTTGACCACCGGGGCAGCAGCCACTGCCGCTGACACACCGCAGACGCCGACGCCCGCCGCCAACACCCCGCCCATCGAGTTGGAGATCTTCCGCCGCGCTCCGATCACCAGCACCAGCCAGGCCGAGCCAAGAACGAAGACGCCGATCATCAGAACCGAAAGCTGGCCGAGCTTGGCAAGCTCTTGCAAGCTATAGAGACTGCCTAGCAGGATGACGCCGGTCTTGAGGCCAAGGCGCGACAGCCGCACGCCGTTTTGCGCCCAGTCGGGAATTTTGAAAACGTTCACGGTAATCATGCCGGCGACGATACCGAGCACGACGTAGTTCAATCCAAGTACAGTGTGTAGGTAGGTCGGTTTGGCCGCGGTGCCGGCGATGGGCCCGATGGCGCGGCTGAGTACCGCCACCCAAGGGTCCAGATACCACTTCACGATCATCGCGATGACCAGAATGAACACACCGCCCGCAACGGTCGAGGAGTAGTAGTCGAAGCTGCCCTCCCGGTGGCTGCCGAGCCATTGCCATAGCCCGACAACGACGGCGATCGTACCGAAGATGTAGCTCAAGGCGGTCATCTCGCCGGCCACGCGCGTCAGGCTGAGATACTTGACGACTCCGCCCATGTATCCGCCGGCAATGAGAAATCCGTGCGCAAGCAGGACAATCCCAATGATCAATAGCGCTGGATGCTTTCGCGTGTAGACCATAACGTTTTCCTCCCGGCCCTGTTTGTATTTTTGATCGTCGGCGCGCTGGTTCAGCTCAGGGCGTGCATCACCCTCGCCATTTTATTGACGGACATGCCGCGCGCATCGCACGGAACGTCACGCTATTTCGATAGGATGGATGTGTAACGATCAGGCCGTTACAGCCACGGGATAACCACGACGCCCGCGTCAAACTAAACGCCGTGCTCGTTAACCGTCGCGTCCCGCGATGAAGCAAATGCACCGGCGTCGCCCCCACTGCTCGCCGTCACAAACTTCTTATACATATTAGAAAGTGAAAATATGAGTTTGACAAGGACAGAATAGATACAAGCAACCTGCGCCAGAGACGCAAGGACTTGCTGCAGCGCGATATTGCAAATGATGCAGCGCGATCTAAATTTGGCTGAGTGAAAGCATTTTGTGCAATGTCTTTGTAGCTCGTAATTTGGAGTAGGCGCCCGATCAGGATTGTTCTAGCGGCCGTGGTGCCGCGTCGGTGGTGCCGGTCAAGTGCGCGACCAGAGCCTGCTGCGCCAGCGTCGCATGGCGGTCGCGGTGACGGACCAGCGCGTATTCGCGTAGCGGCAATTCGATCGGGATTTCAGTGAGCGTGCCGGCAGCTATGGCGGAGGCGACGACGTGGCGCGAAATAATCGTGGCGCCGGCGCCGGCCACGATCGCTTCGCGCACCGCCTCGTTGCTGGGTAAGACCAAGAAGATGTTGAGATCGTCGAGCGACAGCCCCTCGCGGACGGCCAGCTCCTCGAGCCTGCGGCGGGTGCCTGAGCCAGCTTCACGGATCACCCAGTTTATGGCGCGAAGATCGAGCCGGCCGAAAGCATTGACCGGCAGGGGTGGCTGGTCCGAAGCAACCACCAGCACAATGTGGTCCTGGTCAATCTGCGTCCGGATCAATGCCGGATGCTGAGTCGGCCCTTCGAGCAGGCCGACATTCACCTCGCCTTCGACGACGGCGCTCTCGACCTCCTGGGTATTGCGGATCACGACATTGAGGCGCACGCGGGGATTGGCGGCATGGAAGGCCGCGAGCCGCCGGGGCAGCCAGTAGGTCGCAATCGTCTGGCTGGCTGCGATGGCGACTGGGCTGGCCGGGAGGCCGGCGAGATCCTGCAGTACTGAACGGGCCATCGAAGCGCGGTCGAGCACGGCGCGTGCCTCGTGCAAGAATTTTCGGCCGGTCTCGGTCAGTTGAATTCCGCGGCCAACGCGGTCGAAAAGTTTCGTCTGATAGTTGGTTTCCAACGTGGAGATTGCTGCCGATGCCGCCGACTGGCTCATGCCGAGGGCCTCGGCGGCACGCGTCACATGCCCACGTTCGGCAACCTCTAGGAATATTCGCAGCTGATCGAGTGTCATTGGAATCCATCGAATATACTTATAAGAATGACACATACAATCGATAAATCAAAACATTTTATTGTTTGTGGGGGGCCCGTCGGCTATCGTCCTTCCAATTCTAAAGTCGGTCTCACCGGGGGGATACCAACTGATGTTTGCCAGTAATCCGTTCGCCGAACTTTCCGCGTCAGTACCACCCACCGTCATGCAGACGTACGTCATCGTAATGGCCGTGCTGGTCATCGCCGGCACGCTGTTCGACGTCATTCATAAAGGAAGCGCGAAGTACTTTTTCGAGAACATGCGCGCGTCCAAAACGAAGGCGCCCAAGTCCGTCGGCGGCGGCGAGAAGATAGCGATCGCGGTGCAGACTGCCGTGGTCGATGTCGCGTTGTCGGGCGAGTTCTGCAATCAGCGCCGCCGCCTCGCACATCTCTTAGGGATGTACGGCTTCGTCATTTTTGTCGTCACCACGGCGATCATGGTGTTCGCCTATCCGACGCCGGCCACGCCGACGCCGCCCGCCCTCGCGGCCCTGTGGTACATCGGCGCCCTGATGGTCTGCCTCGGCGGCTACTGGTTCTGGTTCTTCATCCGCGTCGACGTCGCCGCGGAAGGCCAGTCGCCGTTCCGCTTCATGCGTGCCGATTTGTTCATCGTCACGCTGGTGCTGAGCGCGACCTTTGCCTTGCTCTGGGCTTGGCAGCAGACGGCAGGCAACACAGTTTGGGCCACAATTTTCCTGGGGCTTTTCCTCATCGTCACCACGGTGCTGTTCGCGTCGATCCCCTGGTCGAAGTTCTCGCACATGTTCTTCAAGCCGGCCGCGGCGTTCGAGAAGAGAGTATCCGAGGCGAATGGCTCAGCCCAGAATTTGCCGACGTTGACCCGTGACGATCCTGAGCAGCAGAAACGACACTCCATGGAACTGTTGCGAGACGCTCCCATGAATATGGGACTTGGCATCAAGCGCGAAGCGCCGCGCCATTACTGAAAAGCAGCCCGCAAGTTCTATTGGAAGAGATGAAATAAGGAGCCGGACTTATGCCTACCTTCGTCTATATGACAAGGTGCGATGGATGCGGACACTGCGTCGACATCTGTCCCTCGGACATCATGCACATCGATCCGACCTATCGCCGCGCCTACAACATCGAACCTAGCATGTGCTGGGAGTGCTACTCCTGCGTCAAGGCTTGTCCGCAGCACGCAATCGATGTGCGCGGATATGCTGACTTCGCGCCGCTCGGACACAGCGTTCGCGTCGACCGCGACGAGCAGAAAGGCACGATCGCCTGGAAGATCAAATATCGGAACGGCACGGAAAAGAATTTCCTGTCGCCGATTACGACCAAGCCTTGGGGGACGGCAATCCCGAAGCTCGCCGATGTTCCCCCGCCGAGCAAGGAAATGCGCGACGGCCAGCTGCTGTACAATGAGCCGAAGTGGATCCGCATGGATGACGGCGGTTTGCATACACTTCAGTCCGCCGGTCTCAAGCTGAAGAAAGGCGTGTATTACTGATGGCTTACAAAACGATCGTCGAAGACGGCATCGATATTCTGGTTGTCGGTGCAGGCCTTGGCGGCACCGGTGCCGCTTGGGAGGCCAGATTCTGGGGTCAGAACAAAAAGATCGTCATTGCCGAGAAGGCCAATATCGATCGCTCCGGTGCAGTCGCCCAGGGTCTGTACGCCATCAACTGCTATATGGGCACCCGGTGGGGCGAAAATAAACCGGAGGACCATGTCCGCTACGCTCGTATCGATCTGATGGGACTGGTGCGGGAAGACCTGCTGTTCGATATGGCCCGTCACGTCGACTCCACGGTGCACCAGTTCGAAGAGTGGGGCCTGCCCATCATGAAGGACCCGAAAACCGGGCGCTATCTGCGTGAGGGGCGATGGCAGATCATGATTCACGGCGAGTCCTACAAGCCCATCGTGGCCGAGGCCGCCAAGAAATCCGCGGACAAGGTATTCAACCGCATCTGCGTCACCCACCTGCTGATGGATGACAGCAAGGAGAACCGGGTCGCCGGTGCCGTCGGCTTCAATGTGCGCACAGGCAACTATCACGTCTTCAAGTCCAAGACCGTGATCTGCGGCGCGGGCGGGGCTTCCAATATCTTCAAGCCGCGTTCAGTGGGCGAAGGTTCCGGCCGTACCTGGTATGCGCCCTGGTCGTCTGCGTCTGCCTATGGGCTCTTGATCAATGCCGGCGCCAAGATGACGCAGATGGAAAACCGCATCGTGCTGGCGCGTTTCAAGGACGGTTACGGCCCGGTCGGCGCCTATTTCCTGCACCTGAAGACCTATACGCAAAATTGCTTGGGCGAGGAGTACGAATCCAAGTGGTTCCCTGAACTTCAGAAAATGGTCGGCAAGGAATATCTGGATCCGGAAGCTTCGCACCTGACCCACAGGCCGATCCCGACCTGTCTACGCAACCATTGCATAATCAGTGAAGTGAATGCAGGCCGCGGACCCATTCACATGGTGACCATGAAGGCCTTCCAGGATCCTCATCTGGAAGAGGTCGGCTGGGAGAACTTCCTCGGCATGACTATCGGCCAGGCTGTCCTGTGGGCCGCGACCGACGTGGACCCCAAGAACGAGAACCCCGAACTGACCACGTCCGAGCCCTACGTCATGGGCTCGCACGCGACCTGCTCAGGCGCCTGGTGCTCGGGTCCCGAGGATGTTTCCCCTCCAGAGTATTTC
>CAYJPU010000001.1:35241-130987 GCA_964372105.1 uncultured Undibacter sp. | reverse complement strand
GGCTACAACCGCATGACGACGATCGACGGTCTGTTCGGCGCGGGTGACACAGTCGGCGGCACGCCGCACGCCTTCTCATCCGGCTCGTTCACCGAAGGCCGTCTCGCCGCGAAGGCCGCCTGCAAATACATCGACGACGGGAAGGCCGAAGGCATCGTCGTCTCGGAACAGCAGATCAACCGCCGTAAGAAAGAGATCTACAAGCCTCTGGAGCATTACAAGGTCTACCGCAATGAGATCGTGGCGGGCGACGTCAGCCCGCACTACATCAATCCCAAGCAGGGCCTGGACCGTCTGCAGAAGCTGATGGACGAGTATTGCGGCGGGGTGACCGTCAGCTACATGACCAACGAGAAGCTCCTGAATATCGGTCTCAAGAAGCTCAAGATCATGGAAGAAGACCTTGAGAGCCTGGCCGCAAAGGATATTCACGAGTTGCTGCGTGCGTGGGAGTTGAAGCACCGTCATCGCGCCGCAGAGTGCGTTACCCAGCACACCCTGTTCCGCAAGGAGACCCGCTGGCCGGGCTACTACTACCGCGGCGATGCCATGAAGTTGGACGATGAAAACTGGCACGTGCTGACTGTTTCGCGTCGCGACCCGAAAAACGGTGAGTACACCATGGAGAAGGCGCCTTGTTATCACCTGGTTGGTGACAATGAGTAGCAATATGCTCAAGCAGAAGTTCGCGTTGAACTTCTGCTTAGGCGCAAAAGAACCGGCATAGCGCGTATTGGTCTTTTTGGATGCGCTCTACGATGCCGGTCTCATGAAGTCACAGAAAGCCGCGCGTGAACATTATTGAAAGAACCGATGAGGAGATACAGGCCGTAGCCGATCCCCTGTGGCGTGACCTCGTGAAAAACTCCAACGAAGGCAAATACGGAGAATTCGTCAAGAATTTTGCCAGTGCCCTGGCGCGCGCCATGAATCAAGTTGAGGTTGGCCACCAGTTCGCAAACAGCGAACTGGCCAGAAACCTGTCTGAAGACGTCGATTATCTCGGCATTATCCGCAGGGGCGAACATGTGACGGTTCTTTACCGGCAACGGAGCACCAAGAAGGAAGGCGAATGGCTTGGCAGACTTGTCCTCGGCTATGAAGATGGAAAGGTCAGGATTTTCGGTGCGTCCATCTTCTGAGCAGTTGATTCGGATTCGACATGAGTGAAACCATCCAGGACGGCAAGTTTGTCGAGCTAACCTACAAAGTGACCGACAAAAAATCGGGGCATGTTCTCACCATGGTCGAATTCCCGTTGGGCTATGTTCACGGACACAATGAAATTCTGGCCCCTTCCGTCCATAAAGAGCTGGAGGGTAAGTCCGTCGGTGACGTAATCGAGGTGCCGATCGATGGCAATCAAATCTTCGGCCCCAGAGACGAGTCGCTGGTTTTTACCGATCACATTGAGAACGTTCCGGAGGAGTATCGGCAAGTCGGCACCTCCATCCTCATGGAAAACGAAAAGGGTCAGACCCGCAGCTTTATCGTGACGCGGATCGACGACAAGACCCTGACTGTCGATGGCAACAATCCGCTTTGCGGCAGAGAGGTCGTTTTCACGCTCGATATACTGACGGTGCGCAAAGCAACCGATGAAGAGATGAAAGCGGGCGGAGCGATCAGCGCGGAGGCGGATATCGACCCGTCACTCATGAGACCTGTTTGACCAACAGTGTCGATCCTCTTTTTTCAGGGACCAAAATGCCGCTTTCCTCAGGCAACTCCGTCCTGCGTATCCAATTCGCAAGATGCCATGAATGGCATCGGACAATTTTCGGCTTCCGTTACTTGCACTTGCAATCCCGGCTTCACGGCAAAAGGTGACTTATGAGCGAGAACAAACCCACCCCCAAAGTTCCTGACGGCCATACGCGCTTTTTGACAACGCGTCAGAAAGAGCCAAACGAAAAGGGGTTTGTCGGTTACGAAACCGTCTGGGAATCGTTCCAGAAGGAAGTCAAATACGAGACCCCGAAACGGCCGTAGGCGTCATACCGTAGCGTAGATGAGCCGGATCGCGCGGCGTCTTCCGGGTCCTGCATGCTCGGGGCTTTTCTTGCATGAGTGCCTGACCCCGCCAGCCGGAGCAGCCCGCAAAGGTCATCCTGTCCGAGACAGTTTGATTTCAGGAAGGAATCGCAATGTCCCAACTCGTACCGCCGCATCATTCGGAGCAGCTCAAGCCACTGCTGCTGCCGGAGGCAGAGCGGGCCGAGGAACGCAAGCGGGCGGAGAAACTCAGGAAGATTCCCCTCGATTCACGCACGGTCTCCGATGTCTTCATGCTGGCAATGGGGGCCTACACGCCACTCAATGGGTTCATGGGGCATGACGACTGGCGCGGGTCGTGCCTGGACATGAAACTGACCAGCGGCGTCTTCTGGCCGATCCCGATCACGCTTCCGGTGAACAAAGACCTTGCCGATAGTATCCATGCCGAAGAGGAGGTCGCGCTCTTCGACGGGGAGAGCGGTGAAATCCTCGCCGTCATGGCGGTTCACGAGAAATATTCGATCGACAAGAAACTCGAGGCCGAGCACGTCTATCGCACCGCCGATCCGAAACATCCAGGCGTCGCGAAGGTGCTGGCTCAGGGTGACGTCAACCTGGCCGGGTCCGTCGTGGTGCTGAGCGAAGGCGAATATCCCGCCAAATACCCGGACCTCTATATCCGCCCGGCCCAGGCGCGGGCCATGTTTCTTGAGAAAGGCTGGTCGAACGTCGCTGCCTTCCAAACCCGAAACCCCATGCACCGCAGCCACGAGCACCTGGTGAAAATTGCGGTTGAGGTCATGGATGGCGTCTTCATTCATCAGGTCCTTGGGAAATTGAAAGAAGGCGACATTCCGGCCGATGTTCGCACCCGGGCAATCCAGGCGATGATCGACAATTATTTCCGCCCGGGAACGGTCATTCAGGCGGGCTATCCGATCGAGATGCGCTATGCAGGTCCGCGCGAGGCGCTGCTTCATGCACTCATTCGCCAGAACTTCGGCTGCTCGCACCTCATCGTCGGGCGCGACCATGCCGGCGTCGGCAGCTACTACGGTCCCTTCGATTCCCACCATATCTTCGATCAACTTTGGCCCGGCGCGCTTCTTACCAAGCCGCTGAAGATCGATGTCACTTTTTACTGCCGGAAGTGTTATGGAATGGCAACGGCGAAGACCTGTCCCCACGATCCGAAGGAACACATTTCGATCTCCGGCACGCAGCAGCGCGAAATGCTTTCGACCAATGCGGACATACCCCCCGAGTTCAGCCGGCCGGAGGTGGTGGCGATCCTCAAGGAGTATTACGCTGGCCTGCGATAGGCAGGCGAGCGGCTGGCACCATGATCATCGCGCAAATTTCCGACACGCATGTTGCGCTGGACGCGCCGGACGCCAATCAGAGAATACACGATTTCGAAGTCACGATTGCGGACATCAACGCGCTCGACCCGGCCCCCGATGTGATCGTTCACACCGGCGACATCGTTCACAACGGACGGCCGGACGAATACGCTCAGGCGGTGGCTATACTCGCGAAAGCACGTGCGCCGGTCCATGTCCTGGCGGGCAATAAGGACAACAGGACGAATTTGCGCGCGGCCTTTTCGACATACGGATATCTCGCGCCTGATTCCGAGTTTATCGACTATGCGATCGAGAATTACCCGGTCAGGCTGATTGCAGTCGATACCCTGTGTTCAGGCAGCAACAAGGGTGACTTTTGTCCCGCGCGGGCCAGGCATCTGATCGACATGATCGATGCCGAGATCACCAAGCCTATTGCGGTTTTCGCACACCATCCGCCGTTTGAGGTTCCGGTGGGGCCTGACCCGCTCAATTTCGAAACGCGGGAGATGATGGCGCGGCTGCGCGAGGCTTTGCAGCACTCGGAGCGGGTCATCGCCGTTTTCAGCGGCCATGTTCACCGTGGTACAGCGGGTCATGTCGGGAGCATCCCGGCGACAGTTATGCCGAGCATCGCGACCACGCTGCGCAAAGGCGAGTATCCGGCGCACATGAAGATGCGTCCAGTCTATCACATCCACCGGTTCGATCCGGCCTGGGGTTTTATCACCGAAGCACGGATTGTCGGGAAAGGGCCATCGCCGGCATCGACATGCGATGCCATCCTGCCTCGGTGAGAACGGGCCCCTAACGTTTCTTGCTCATAGATAGCCGTCGCACGAACCGGCTTGGACAGTCTTGGGCATAGACGGTCTTGGATTATGTCAGGCGGGCCCAGCCTTACGGCAACGCTCTACCGCTGAGCAATGACAAGCTCTATGCCATCGTCGCGATCTTCTTTTCCTCAACGACCTGGCTTGCTCTCGCTCGATAGCAACCGCGCGTCAGCCGCGAGCGAAGACCGCACGGACCGCCCCGCTGAAGGAGCCCTCCTCCAGGTACTTCACGCCAAGATAGCCGCCGGCGATGATCGACAGCCAAGCAAGCACGCTGCCGAGCGCCAGCGTCGACATGCCAGAAATGCCCTGGCCGACCGTGCAACCCAAGGCGAGGACTCCACCGGCGCCCATCAGCGCCGCGCCGGCGAGGTGACGCAGCAAATCGCCGCGGTCGGCGAAGCTTTCGATCTGGAATTTGCGCGTTCCGACCGCCATCAGGCAGCTGCCGGCGATGACGCCACCGACGACGGCGATGCCGAAATTGAGGGAGGAACCCGTAAAGGTCATCAAATACTGTAGGCTTTCAGCGACCGGCGCGACGAAGGTAATGGAGGCGAGCGGCACGGGATTGAACTCGTCGGCGCCAAGAACGCCGGTGACGACCCAGCCGGCGACGGCGGTGAGGCCGATGATGACGCCGGCCACGATGTTGCTGGTGCTGCGGCGGAAGGCCACGTCTTTAAAGCAAAAAATCAAAAGTGCCGCGGAGACGGCCACCGCCGCGGCAGCGCGCACGGCATCCGTCGGCAAGCCGAGCAGAACGCCAGCCACCTCGCCGACATTCTGATTATCGAACCCGCGCGTCTTGAGCTCGATATTGGCTGCGGTCTCGATCTGCACCCGCACCAGCGCGAACAGCCCGCGCAGGGTCATGTAGGCGACGATGCTGAGCACAATCGCAACGATTAACGACTTCAGATTGCCGGCCCCCAGACGCACCAATGTCTTGCTGCCGCAACCGCCCGCCTGGGTCATGCCGAACCCGAACATGGCGCCGCCGATGATGGCGCCGAGCCAGCCGAGGTTCGACGTAAGATAGATCGACTTGTTTATGTTGATGGCGCCGCCGAAGTGCAGCGCCTGGGTTCCGATGATCGCCACTGCAATTGCCAGCGTCCAGGCACGGAAGCGGCGCCCGTCGCCCATCAGGACGAGATCCGATATCGCACCCATGGTGCAGAAATTGGTGCGCTGGGCGGTGGCCCCGAACACGAGGCCGGTGACGAAGCCACCAAGACCGACGATCGTGGTTGTCTCAATCTCGACCATTCAAGAACGCCCCTCCGGTCTCCGGTTATCGCCGATCACTCATATCAGGTGGCACCTGGCGACCGAAACTGCGGCGACGAGGCCAAGAGCTCCGCGTCTTTCACTATTAGCGGAGATGCTTGATGACGAATCGATAGACATTGTCGTCCTGGGTCGATTCGACCAATTCGTTGCCCGTCGCGCGACAGAATGCGTCGAAATCGGCGACCGATCCCGGATCGGTCGCAAGGACCTCAAGCGATTCGCCGACCGGCACATCCCTTAGCGCCTTCTTTGCCTTCAAGATCGGCAAGGGGCAATTGAGGCCTTTTGCGTCGAGTACCATGTTTGCCATTCTCGTCGTCCAGATGTTGTTTCGATGTCGATTGAGCCAGTCAGATGAAGAGATTGATGTCGGACTTGAGCGCCTTTTCCATGTAAGTCGCTGCTCCGCCAAGTTCGGGGCCTTCGATCATGTCCTCGATCTTGTATTCGAAGAGATCCATCGTCATCTGACAGGCGATCATCTTGACTTCGGATTCAAGCGCAGCCTCCCGCAACTCCTCGATCGAGGCGACGCCTTTTTTCTTGATGAGATTCTTCATCATCACGCTGCAAGCAGCGTCGACGCCGGGGATCGCGCCGACGATGTTCGGAAGAACCATATGCATGCCCATCATCGGCATTTTCATCCCGGGATTGCCCAGCGGCGTCACCTGAAGATCGAGTTTCTTCAGGAGAAGCGGCAGGCCATAGAAAGTGAAGAACATCGTGACATTGACATTCATCGCCGCCGCCGTCGTCGCCAGGATGAAGGGCGGATAGGCCCAATCCAGCGACCCTTTGGTCACGATGATCGTCATCGTCTTGGCGTTCTCCGGCGCGCCACCGCCCGCTGGTTCTGACATTGATTGCTACGTCCGCCAGTTGCCTGGTGCCGAGGAGAAAAACGTCACATTGCAAAAATTAGATATGATGAGCGCAGGCTGGTCAAGGCACATTCTGGACCCGAGGGCAGCGATGTCGTTTCGCACTTTGAACGGAGCGATGAGCCGCCGCCCCGCGGCACGCGTCGGCGCCCCGTGCTTCAATAGCCGCCCTTGCGACGGCTCTCGGGCAGCCCGGCGATGCGGCCAGCCTGTTTCGAGGGGTCGCCGGGGAAAAGTTCATAAAGGCTCCTTTGATCGGCTTCCTGCCCCCATTGCTCCGACATGGCCTTGACGATGGTCCGTGTGCTCGGCTGGAGCTCGTTGTTGCCGAAGAACTCCTCACGCAGATACCTCATCACGTCCCAATGCTTGTCGGTGAGCTCGATCCCATCGAGCTTGGCCATGTGGCAAGCGAGACCCTCGCTCCAATCGTCCCGATTCTCCAGGTATCCGGTCGCCGTGGTCGCGATCACCCTGCCGTCGAACTCGATGGCCATGGCTCCTTTCTCCTCTTGTACCGTCCGGGTGGCCCGGGATTTTATGCCGATGTCGCGGCGCCCCACCGCAGGGACGACGTTGACAGTCATACATGCATATATTTGAATATATCACACCCGCCGCCCTTCTCAACAGCAACGTTCCGGTCACCCGTTGCCGAGGCCCACTTGACCAAGCACTGGTTCGCCACGGCGGTTTTCGGTATGATTTTCGCATGTCCGAACAGACCCAGCGCTACACTGCGGTGATCGCAGACATCGACCGGGCCAATGCCGACGATCCGAGGACCATCGTCGTTCACGGCAAGGAACGGCCTTACGAGGTCGTCTATTCCGAGCGAATGACCCAACGGCTCGCGACGATGTATCCCGACGCGTCGGAATTGCTGCGCATCGCCGCGCGCGGCCAGCATATCCGCCGGTTCGATATCCCGCGCGCCAGATTCGCGCAGGGCCGCGAAGGATATAACGAATGGCGGCGGACCTGCCGCGGGCATCACGCGACGATGCTACGCAGCAGCATGAGCCGTAACGGCTATAGTGAGCAAGACATCGAACAGGTGGTGAAGCTGGTCAAGAAGGAGCAACTCAAGAAAGACAAGGAGTCCCAGGCGCTCGAGAACGTGGTCGACGTCGTCTTTCTTGAGCATTATTTCGACGAGTTCCACGGCAAATATTCTCACTACGACGACGCGAAGATGATCGACATCGTCGGCAAGACCTTGCGCAAGATGTCCCCCAAGGGGCATCAGGCCGCGCTTGCCCTCGATATGCCGGAGCGCACCCGCAAACTCGTCCTTGCCGCCGTCGAGCGGGAGGCCGCGGCGCTTGCCAGGCTGGCGGAGGTCGCCATCGACTGAGCTGGGACAATGAGTTCGGGAAGGAGGAACGCATGTCAAAGAAGCGAAAAATCCCGAAGGCGCAGCAAAAAGCGCCCGGTGCGAGGGCAAAATCGACTGGCAAGGCGAAAAAGAAAACGGTGCCTTCGACAAGGCCAAAGGCGGCATTGCGGGCAAGCGGCCCGCCACAATCTGCCGCACAATTTGTGCCTCGCACAATGTACGGCATCCTGCATCCTGGCGCGGAGACCGCGTCCGACCCGAGCTTCCGCGATGCGCCCAACGACTGGACGCCGGCTTACGCCCGGGCGCTGGCCGCAGAAGCGGACCTCGAACTCACGAAGGATCACTGGGAGGTCATCCGCGTGCTGCAGGGTTGCTACAAGGACGAAGTGAAGCCGCGGATCAGGCTGCTCCGCGACGCGCTCGATGCGCGCTTCGCGAACCGAGGCGGCATGAAATTCCTGTTCAGCATTCTGCCGAGCGGCCCGATTGCGCAGGGTTGTGCGCTCGCAGGCTTGAAGCCGCCGCACGGCGCGAGGGACGTTTCCTTCGGCAGCGTCGCCTAAGGCCCGCAGCCTGACGAGCCGAGAGCCGGACCGCGCTCTAAGCGCTGCGCGAGCGGACGGCCATCTTGCATGCGCGCACGAAGGCGACAAAGCGGCGCGCCCAGCATCCGCTGCGTTCTGTCGAGCGCAGATGGCAAAAGCCAGCGAGCACGTTGCCCTTGACGATGCCGTCATGCCGTCCGTCGATGCCGCGGCCGCGGATGACCCGGTAGGCAAACCGGGTAGCAGGATCCAGACGCTCGAGTGCGGCATGGTGGAACTCATGGGCGGGAATGCGAAACCCGTTGCCCGCGCCCACCTGCGTGTCTTCTCTCGGCCAGGGCGCGGCGTCGGTTTCCTCCAACACAACGAGACCGCGCCCTTGGGGGCTTGAGTGCATCACCGTATCGGCCGGGATGAAGCCGACCATCTCGTGCACCTCCGCCCCCCAGGTGATCGAACGCGTCAGATACATAAGCCCGCCGCATTCGGCATAGATTGGCAGACCTGCTTCTGCAGCGCGTCGAATTTCCGCTCTCAGCCCTCGATTTGCCGCCAACATCGGCATCTGAGTTTCAGGAAAGCCGCCGCCGATAAGAAGCGCATCCGCATCAGGTAGACGTTCATCCTGCAGCGCGCTGAAGAACAGCAGCTTGGCCCCCGCCCGTTCGAGCGCCTCAAGGTCATCCGGGTAATAGAAGCCGAATGCCGCGTCGCGGGCGACGGCGATACGGATGTCGGGCTTAACGGCAACCGCTTCGTCCCTGGCGCGAGGAGAAGAGTCCCGATCCGAGCCTGTCGGGGTCGGCCATGGCGCAGGCGCGGCTCGGGCGAGTTCGAGAATGCGACCGAGATCGACGTCTCGCTCCACTGCGAGCCTCAATCGGTCGATCGTCTCATCGCGCGAGGCCGTCTCGTCGGGGGTGGTCAACCCCAGATGGCGTTCCTGCACCAAGAGGGCTGGGTCACGGCCAATGGCGCCTATGACCGGCACGTCGGTATAGCGTTCGAGTGCCTGGCGCAGCTTGTCCTCCTGTCGCGCCGACGCCACCCGGTTCAGGATCACGCCACGGATCGGCACGTCGCGATCGAAGACTTGGTAACCGAGTACAAGCGGCGCCACCCCCCGCGTGATCCCCGACGCGTCCACGACGAGAAGCACCGGCGCCCCGAGGAGCTTCGCGAGCGCCGCACTCGAGTCGCGGCCATCGGGCTCGACCCCATCGTGAAGCCCTTTGTTTCCCTCGATGAGCGCAAAATCGGCCCGTCTGGCGTGGCGCGCGAACAGGGCGCGGATCTCGGCCTCGGTCTGTGTGTTGAAGTCCAAGTTATAGCAGGGGCGCCCACTCGCGCGGGCAAGCCACATGGGATCGATGTAGTCCGGGCCCTTCTTGAAGGGCTGCAGGCTCAGACCGCGTGCACCGAGCGCCGCGGCCAGCCCAACGCTCACCATCGTCTTGCCCGACGATTTGTGCGCAGCGGAAATGAAGAGGTGGGCCATATCACTCACTAGCCGCCGTTCGGCGGCACCTCGCGCAGTTCAATCCGTGGCAGTATCCCTGCCCACCGACAGCTGCGCTCGCGTTTGGAACTCGCAATGGATCAGGCTGTCACCGGAGCCCGGCTTGCGTCTTGATCATCAACCGGCCTCGGCAGGAACGGAAGCAGCTTGAATGCAATGCCTGTCAAGAACATCGCTATGGAGAGCCCGCTCAGGCCGAGAAGAACCTCGGGCAATGAGGGCCGGTAACGCGCCACCTGGCCATCTTGGAACGAGCTTGTCACTTCCATGCCGGGGAAGAGGTTGAGCGGATAGGCCTGGCCACCGATAATGATGACGTACAACTGCGCAAGGCCGCCGATCAAGAACAGGACCGAGGCGACGGTGATCGCAGCGCGGCTTTTGCCGTACATCGGTGCGGCGAGGATGGCCAGCGGCAGAATGGTGCCGACGACGATCTGTCCGATCCAGAATACCGCCGTATAGATGCCACCTTCGAGCAGGAAGAATCGCTCAACCCCGCGATGCTCGCTGGCATACAGGTTGGTCAGGTGATGCACGGCCGTGAAGTAGAACACCGCCAGCGCGAATATCGCGAGAAGTCCACGAAACTTGCCTACCATCTCGTCGCTCACGAGGCCTTGATGCGATTGCTGGCCCGCGGTCGCGAGCACCAGAACGGTGAAGGCCAGGCCGTAGAGCAGCGAGGCGGCAATGAACAGCGGCGCCATAATGGCAGCGTCGTAGGCCTCGCGCGCGACCAGCCAGCCGAAGATGGAGCCCGTACCGGTCGTGAGAATCAACCGCCAGGCGAAAGCGAGCCAGCCGACCGCCTTGCCGACCAGAGTGGCGCGGGACACGCTGCGGTCCATCATCGCGAAGAGATACGCGGCTACGATGACAAGAAGGCCGACATACAGAAAAATGTTCCAGGCGAAGATGGACTTGAAGTTGTAGGTCGTCATGGCCACGATCAGCCGGTCAGGCCGGCCCAGATCGAGCACGAGCACGCAAAGCCCGCCGACAAGCAGCGCAATGGCGAGCAGCCCCGACAGTCGAGCGTAGGGTTTGTATTCCGGCCTGTTGAATACCGAGGACACCGACGCGACGTTGAGAGCGCCCGAGGCCGCCACGATCAGGAACACCGCGAACACGTGCGGCGTGCCCCAGACGATCTGGTTGGTCATGCCGGTGATGACGTGGCCGCGATGCTCCATGAAGTAAGCCGCGCCGAGCCCGGCGAGAATCACCAGTCCATGGAACGCCAGCAGACCCCAGTATAGCGGGCCGTGATCATCGAGCTTCTGATAGGTAATCCTCGCCATCGCCTTCTCCCGGGCCGCATGTTGCTCGTTCGCAGCCTAGATATTCCTGTAATAGACACCCGGATCGGTGCCGAGATCGGCGCGAATGCGGGTCGTGCGATAGGCGGCCACGCGCTTGGCGATCTCGCTCGACGGGTCATTGAGGTCGCCGAACAGCATCGCTCCGCCGGCTGTGTCACTGCATGCTTCCACGCATGCCGGGATGCGTCCCTCATCGACGCGATGAACGCACAACGTGCAGCTTTCGACCGTACCTTTGCCGCGCGGCGCATGCGGCTTCTGGTCCTCGAGCGGCTCGTGGATGAAGGAGCGCGCCTTGTACGGGCAGGCCATCATGCAATAGCGGCAGCCGAT
The DNA here is from genome assembly GCA_964372105.1 of uncultured Undibacter sp. Lineage (GTDB taxonomy): Bacteria > Pseudomonadota > Alphaproteobacteria > Rhizobiales > Xanthobacteraceae > Pseudolabrys. The sequence continues at coordinate 119,563 of CAYJPU010000001.1, read as the reverse complement.
GCAAATGTGCTTGTCGACCAGCACGATGCCGTCGGCGCGTTTGAACGAAGCCCCGGTCGGACACACGTCCACACAAGGCGCGTCGGCGCAATGCTGGCACATCATCGGCAGCGAGAAGGTCGCGCCGCTTTTAGGGTTTTTCACCGTCAGCTTTCGAATCCACTGGGCATCGGTCTCCGGATGCCCGGTATCGCGCCAACCGTTCTCGGTCTGGCAGGCGGTGACACACGCCGTGCAGCCATCGCCGCACTTCGCGGCGTCGATAAGCAGTCCCCAGCGCACCTTTGAGGTCACCTTCTCGTCAGGGCTGCGGGCGGTCGCGAGCTCCGCGCCAAAGCTATAGAGCGTGACACCGGCCGCGAGCGTCGTCACCGTCGTGGCCGCAGCACCGCGCAAGAAGGCCCGGCGCGCGTCGTCAATCCCGTTGCCAGGGACGCCAGCGTCACCGCAGCCGCACGCCCCACCACACCCTGTGTTGCCTCGCGATCCGCAGCTCACGGCTTCAGGCTCCTCAAATATTGCGCGAGCATCGCCGCATCGGTTCCTGAAGAACGCTCCGGCGCCGCATTCCCGGTCGTGCCCACCTTGGCCTCCGGGCGGGAGGCATGACAATCGAAACAATCGACACGCACCGCCGCGTAATCGTGGCAGCTGCGGCAGAAGTGCGTCGGACTTGCCACCGTCACCGGCTTGCCGTCGGCACCCTTTACAGCATGGCACGCGACGCAGCCTTGGAGGCTAAAACGCGTGCTGCGGATACCGTCATGGACCGTTTTATCACGCTGATGCATCAGCACGGTCATATGGTTGCGGCGCATCCAATCGGTGTCTGCGACGCATTTCTCGCCTTGGCCGCGCGCAGGTTTCGGCAGCCAATTCGCATCGCCGGCGCGGGCGCTCCCCAGCGGCAGCGCCACGACCGTAGCCAGCAGCGCAATCGCCAACGTCGCCACCGATCGCATGAGAACGTACCTCGCGGCCAGGTTCACACTATTCGCCAAGTCCCATCTGGATGTAGCCGGTCGGGCAGACATCGTCGCAGATGTGGCAGCCAATGCACATGCTGTAGTCGGTGTAGACGTAGCGGCCAACCGCCCGCTCCTTCTTGGGAACGCGCTTGACTGCGGTCTGCGGGCAATAGATCACGCAGGCGTCGCACTCGAAGCACATGCCGCAGCTCATGCAACGCTTACCCTCCTGGATGGCCTGCGCCTCCGTGAAGCCCTCGATGCGTTCCCGGAAGTTGCCGAGCACCTCGTCGGCCGAGATGTGAATCTCGGTGCGTTTCTCACGCGGCTCGTATTTGAAATGGCCCTTGAAGAGGTCGCCGTGCGGAATAATTTGCGTCGCCGACCTGTCCTCGTAGTTGTGGACCGCCCACTGGGCAGCCGACGTGCCGCGCGTCTGGCTGTGATCGTACGGGACCGGGTCGAGGTTGCGCTGGTGCAACTCCTCCAGCAGGTTGAAGTGATGCACGTCGACCTTGGGCCGCTTGTCGACCGGCGCACCGGCCAGGAAATGGTCCATCACTTCGGCGGCGATGCGCCCGTGGCCGATGGCCGTGGTCAACAGATGCGGACGGACGATGTCGCCGCCGGCGAAGTGCTTCTCGCCTTTGCGGGTCTTGTAGCCGGGTACGATGTCGATGGAGCCTTTGCCGTTGTCGAAGTCGCCAAGACCGTCGAAATCACCCATCTGTCCGATGGCCGAGACAATGATGTCGCACTCGATCTCGAACTCGGTGCCGGGCTTCGGCTCCGGGGTCATGCCCTTCATCGTACATTCGCACATCTTCAGTCCGCGAACGAGACCGTTCGCGTCCATCAGCACCTCCAGCGGCATGACACCGCCCTTGATGTCCACGCCCTCGCGCAGGGCGTCTTCGCGCTCGCGCTCTGCAGCCATCATTTTTTCGATCGGAAACAGCGAGGTGAGCGTCGCCTGCACGCCCTCGCGCCGCAGCGTGCCCGCGACGTCCTGGGCCGTGAAGCCGACCACGCCGTGGCCCGCCGCATCGTGCCGGTGCGTGGCATTTACGTGTCCCAGACGGCGGGCGACCGAGGCCACGTCAATCGAGGTGTCGCCGCCGCCGACGACCACGATGCGCTTGGCGGTCGAGAACACCCATCCGTGGTTGAAGGCGTCGAGAAACTCGACGCCGGTAAGGCAGCCCTCGGCACCCCAACCGGGCACCGGCAGCGGCCGCCCCTTCTGCGCCCCAATCGCCCAAAAGACGGCATCGAATTGCTTCTCCAGGTCGGCGATGGACACCTCCTTGCCGACTCGGGTGTTGAGCCTGACCTCGACGCCCATGTCGATGATGCGCTTGATCTCGGAATCGAGCATGTCGCGCGGCGTGCGGTAGCCCGGAATGCCGTAGCGCATCATGCCGCCGAGCTGCTCGGCGGACTCGAAGATCGTCACGCCGTGGCCTCGGCGACGCAGGAAATACGCCGCCGAGAGGCCGGCCGGCCCGCCGCCGATGACGGCTACCGTCTTGCCCGTGTCCTCCCCGGCTGCGGGCAGTTTGGCGTTTTGCTGGATCGCCCAGTCGCCGACATACTGCTCGACCGCGTTGATGCCGACGAAGTCGTCGACCTCGTTGCGGTTACAGCCGTCCTCGCAGGGGGCCGGGCACACGCGCCCCATCATGGACGGGAACGGGTTGGCCTCCACCATCCGCTGGAACGCGTAGTCCTGCCACGTCATGCCGGGGACCGGCGGCTTATCCATTTGTCGGGCAATGGCGAGCCAGCCGCGAATCTCGTGGCCGGATGGGCAGGAACCCTGGCAGGGCGGCGTACGGTGGACGTAGGTCGGACACTTATAGGAATGGTCGGCCTGGAAGATTTTGTCGGTCAAATCATCCCAGCCGGTCCACATGCTTTCGCCGTCCTTGAAGCGGCGCAGCGTGTGGGCTTCCTTCAGCGTATTGGCCGTGTCGTTCATTGTTCTACTCCGTTGCCCTAAGCGGGCACGCTCAAAGGCCGGCTATCTCCGTCGTCGTCGCGGCTCGATGAACCGTCGCCGACGCGGTCGAGGACGATGGCATTCGATACCATCTGGTGAACGCTGACGATCGCTTCCATGTCGAAGCCGTACATCGGCAGCACCTTCGAAAACTGCGCCTTACAGATCGCGCACATGGCGGCCATGTGGGTGACGCCGTGATCCTCTGCGACCTGCTGGAGCGCCCGCATGCGCGGTTGCGCGCCCGCCTTGCGAATTTCCATAAGTTCGTCCGTGAGCAAACCGCCGCCGCCACCGCAGCAGAGCGTGGTTTCCTTGATGGTGTCGGGCGCCATGTCGTAAAAGTGATTGCAGCACGCTTTGAGGATGGCGCGCGGGATGTCGAACTGCCCGCCCGGCTTGTTGCCGAGCCGCGAGCCGCGCGCGATGTTGCAACTGTCGTGGAACGTCAACCGGATGTGGTCGTTCTTTGACTTGTCGAACTTGAGCTTGCCCGCCTGTATCAGGTCGTAGGTGAACTCGCAGATATGCTGCGGGATAGGGTAGCGCTGGTCCAGGAAGTCGAAGGGACCGGCCAATGTGTTGAGAAAACTGTAAGCTGCGCGCCAGGCATGGCCGCATTCGCCGAACACGAGACGCTTGACGCCCAGATCGAGCGCCCCCTCGCGGATCCTGAGCGCAATCTCCCGCATGTTGTCGTAGGAACCGATGAACATGCCGAAGTTGGCGGCCTCCAACGCGTGGGAGCTGATGGTCCAACTCACGCCGGCCTGATGGAAAACCTTGGCATAGCCGATGAGCCCGGCAATGTGGGGCTCCGCGAAGTAGTCGGCCGATGGCGCCACCAGCAGGATATCGGCGCCTTTCTCGTCGAGCGGAAACCTCACGGGCACGCCCGTCTCCTCAAGCACTTCCTCTTCAAGGTCGTCGAGCGTCGCCCTGAGCGCTTTCTTCGGAAGCCCAAGATTGTTGCCGATGCTGCGGACCTTACCGATGATTTCGTTGCTGTATTTCTGGCCCTTGCCGATCGAGTCCATGATCTCGCGACCAGCCATGGAAATCTCGGCGGTATCGATGCCGTAGGGGCAGTAGACGGAGCAGCGCCGGCACTGCGAGCACTGGTGGAAATAGCTGTACCAGTCGTCCAAGACCTCTTGGGTGAGGTCCTTGGCGCCGACCAGCCAGGGGACGTACTTGCCAGCCAAGGTGAAGTGACGCCGATAGACCTGGCGCAACAGGTCCTGGCGGGCGACCGGCATGTTTTTCGGGTCGCCTGTGCCGAGAAAGTAATGGCACTTGTCGGTGCAGGCGCCGCATTTGACGCAGGAATCAAGGAACACGCGGAACGAACGGTACTTGCCCCGGAGCTCGGCCATCTTTTCGATGGCCTTGTCCTGCCAGTTCTCCACCAGCTCACCGGGAAAACCGAGCGCCTTCTGGAGCTCAGGAGCCGCGACATACGGCTTACTGGCCGACATGCAACCCGGAGCGAGATCGGGAATAGCCAGCGGGTCAGGAAGCTCGCCCTCGCTTCTGTCCAGTCCCTTCACCTGCTCCATGGCGTACCTTCCTGGGCTCTCAGGCCGACTTCGAACGACCAGCTTCGAGACCGCGTGCCCAATTCGCGAGGTGACGCCGCTCCCGGGAATTATCCACCTGGTTCCGGGTGGGGCTGAAGAACAGACCCGGCGCATGCAGAAGCTTGGAGAAAGGAAAAACGATCATCAGCGCCGCGACCAGGCCCAAATGGAGGAGCAGCACGGGATCCGCAGGCATCGGTTGCCAGTTGAAGGATATCAGCCCCAGGAAGAACGACTTGACCGCGACGATGTCGGTGCGGGCCACGTATTTCATCAGCAGACCGGATGCGCCGATGCCGACCAGCAAGGCCAGCATCAGATGGTCTGACGGGGCGCTGATGTAACGGATTCGCGGCACCAAAAACCGCCGGGCCCACAGTCCCAGGAGGCCGGCCACCATGGCGAAACCCGCATAGACCCCGGCCGGTTGAACCAGCGCCACCCATTCCCAGACGGACGGGGTGAAATAGCGCAGGTGGCGCAAGAGGACGAGCAAGAGCGCCGCGTGGAACACCCAGCCGAACAGCCAAATCCACTTGTTCGCCTTGAACAGGCTCTCGAAGAAAACGACTTCGCGAGCCAGCCGCAAGGCGACGCCGCCACGGGTCGTCGGAGCAGGCGTCGTCGGGATTTTCAGCGGAGCCGGCGTCGTCGCGTACTCCCAAATGCGAAATGCGAGCCCACCGACCAAGACGGCCGTAGCCAAATAAAACAGCAATGCATACGTGACTGTCAGCACAGCCCTTCCTCACGCCGGTTGGCTCGCACGAGTGTTCACGCTGGGTCGCCCGGCGGCGGTTCAAAGCTTGCCGCCGAGCGCCCGGAAACTTCGGATCGGCCGAGACCCGCCGCCCCGGGTAGCCGGTCTCAAACGCAGCCGGTCGGCTTCGGCAGCCCAGCGATTTTGCAAGCCTGCTTCGCCGGGCCGTAGGGGAAGAGCTGATAGAGATACTTCTGCTCGCCCTTCTCGGGCCCGAACTGCTTTTTCATGGCCTTCACCAGAACACGAATGGCGGGCGCCACCTGATACTCCTCGTAGTAGTCGCGGAGGAAGTTGACGACTTCCCAGTGTTCCGGGGTCATCTCGATCTTCTCGTCCTTGGCGATCAGGTCCGCCAACTCCTTGTTCCAGTCGTTGAGGTTCTTGAGATAGCCCTCCTCGTCATGCTCGTAGGTGTGGCTATCCAGCACATAGGCGCTTGTTACCGCATCCATTTCCGTTTCTCCGGGTTACTTTCAGTTTATGTAGGTCATGTGGGTGGCTCGCCGGCTCATAGCCAGGCCTGCGTTCGGTCATGGGTGGCGACCAGATCGACGAATCCGCCGTAATCGACGAGCTTAGCGCCCACGATCATGTCGGTTTCTCCCATGCCGCGGGCCGCAAGATCGGGTCCCAGAACGTAAACGCTGCAGCTCTTCGCCGCGTTCTCGAGAAGCCCCGCGAACGCGCTCCCCTTACGGGCACCCACGACGCCATCCTCCATCATCAGCAGCGCATCGCCCGGCCTGAGATGGTTGAGCGCGCTGACGAAGGCGGATCGTTCGAAGGGCGACTTATTGATCGTGTGCAGCGTCGACATGTTACCTGAGCTGTTTTTCAAAAATTAAATAGAACGTCCTGTTGCGCCATGATCCCGGCCATTTCGGACCGGCTCACGATGCGGATTGAAGGCTTCTCCGCAAAGTCCTCGTTCTCGTCCTCGTAGGTGATTTGCATCAGGTCTTCGGACTTCAAGCCGCGCTCGTCGAGCGACTCCTGCTCGACGTAGAGCCTGGTGATGTCGTAGTCGCCGAGCGCCCGGTAAGTTGGCGAAAAGTTCTTCATGCCGATACCGGACGTTTCCTGGCCCTTCACGATCTGGTAGACCCCGTCATCCAGGAAGGCGAGGCTCACGTCCTGCTCGAACGCAGCCGAGATCAGCACGACTTCGAGCGCCTCAAGCGCATAGATGGTGCCATAGGGCGCCTTCCGGTTGACATACAGGAACTTCTTTTTGACGCTGCTGTCGATCTGCGGTGCCTCGACGTCTGTCATGTGCGCTACCCTCAGTCCCCGAAAACGACCAGCCGGTCGGCAACAATCCCAGCTTCGACCAACTGCCCGAGACCGGAGATACGGAAGCCGGGCGCGATGTTATCGGCACCTTTGCCGTGACGTTTGGCCTCGCCCTCGTCCAGAATGCCGCGCCGCTGGGCCGCCGCAATACACACAACGAGATCGAGCTTGTGCTTCTCGGCGAGTTCCGACCACAACTTCTGCAGGTTGCGATCGTCCTGCGGCGGCACCGTGAGCCGCGTCCCGTTGTTGACTCCGTCGTTGTAAAAGAAGACGCGGAAAACCTCGTGGCCTTTCGCCAGCGCCGCCTTCGTGAACTGGTAGGCGCTGTCGGATGCTTGGTGCGTGTAGGGGCCTTCGTTCACAAGAATGCCGAGCTTCAACCCGTTCCTCCGTGTCCTCGGCCCATCGCGGCCGAAGTTATTTTGGGGCCTCGGCGCCCGGACCGGACGCCGTCTTGGCCGTCGTTGCGCCGCCGCTAGAAGTGGATATGCGCCGACATGTTCATGGTGTGCCGCGCGCCGACCCAGGTGTCGAGATGGTGCTTGGTGAACGCCATATCCGTCAGCTCGAAGAAGCGCGGCCAGCCGATGCGCTCGATCCACTCGCCCATTCGCTCCCAGTCCTTCGCGTTCTCCTTGTAGGCGTACAGAATCTTGCGGACGACCGCTTCGACCTCGGGCCAGCGCGGCGGATTGTTCGGCAGATTGGCGACGACGAGCTTGTGAAACGTCGGCCGCGAGCGGGCGTTCGAATGCTTGCCGCCGACCCATATGGCCAACTTGGTGGAATCGGCGCCGTTGATCTGCATGGGTGGGCACGGCGGGTAGCAAGCGCCGCAGCACACGCACTTCTTCTCGTCCACCTCAAGCGACGGTTTGCCATTGACCATGGCCGGCCGGATGGCGGCGACCGGGCAGCGCGCCACCACGGCGGGGCGCTCGCAAATGTTGGCGACGAGATCGTGATTGATCTTCGGCGGCTTGGTGTATTGCACGTTGATGGAGATGTCGCCCTGACCGCCGCAATTGACTTGGCAGCACGAGGTGGTGATCTTGACGCGGTTCGGCATCTCCTCCGAGACGAACTCCTTGTGCATCATGTCCATCAGGCTTTTCACCACGCCCGATGCATCGGTGCCGGGGATGTCGCAGTGCAGGAAGCCTTGGGTGTGGGAGATCATCGACACCGAATTGCCAGTGCCGCCGACCGGGAAGCCTTCCGACTGCAGTTTCTGAATCAGCGCCGGAACCTTTTCGAACTTGCTCACCATGAACTCGATGTTCGAGCGGGTGGTGAAGCGCACGTGGCCCTCGGCATACTCGTCACCGATGTCGCAGAGCTTGCGGATGGTGAAGATGTCCATCTGCCGCTGCGTACCGGCGCGCACCGTCCACACCTCGTCGCCGCCCTTAGCGACGTGGTGCAGAACGCCGGGCCGCGGCCGGTCATGCCACGCCCATTGGCCATAGTTCTTCTTGAGGATCGGGTGCATGAAGGGGAACGGGTCCGGCACCCCGACCTCGTCCGGGCGACGCGGCGTCGCTTTGGCTTCTACTTCTGTCATCTCGTGTTTCCTCCTCGGAGGGCTCCAGCTGCCATAGCGCCAGAGCAGTTTTATTACGCAACGCCGGCTTGGTGGCGTTCGCCGCGACCTCGCCGAACGAGGTCGCGGAAACCGTTTCCTACTCGGCCGCTTCGGGATACTTGGTCGTTTTGGCCGCCCGATCGAACTTCTTGCGTTCGAAATACTTCTCGGCTTCCTCGGTGAAGTCGTCCGTGCGCACGTAACAGGAGGTCCGCGGGTGCCTGACCATGTTCGGATCCGGATCGACGCCGACCGCTTCCAGGAAGGCGGGCAAGCCGATCCTATCCATGGTCTCGCCGATACGCTCATGTTCGAGCGCGTTTTCGGCGAAGAACTCGAGGATCTTACCCCCGAATTCGACGAGCTTTTCGTAGTCCTCCTCGGTCTCAAGCTTCATGAAGGGCACGATCATTGTGCCCATCAAATCGCCGACCTTGAGCGCGCGCTTGCCGCCGATCAGGATCGACACGCCCCTGTCGTCGCCCGGCTTGAGCGCTTTGGTCATGACGTTGAGGCAGTGCATGCAGCGCACGCAGGACTTGTTGTCGACCTCGAGCGTATCGTCGTCGTTCAAACTCAAGGCGCGGGTCGGACACATGGAAATCACGGAGTCGATCATGTACTTACGGCCGACCTTGGCGACGTGGGCTTTCACCTCGTCTTGATCGACTTTCATGTCGTCGCGCCAAGTGCCGATCACCGCGAAATCGGAGCGGTGGATCGCGTTCACGCAGTCGTTGGCGCAGCCCGAGAATTTGAACTTGAACTTATAGGGCAGCGCTGGCCGGTGCATCTCATCGAGGAAGTTGTTGATGACCGAGCGGTGCGCCTTGACCTCGTCGTAGCAGGACATCTCGCAACGGGCATGGCCGACGCAGCTCGTCGATGTGCGCAACGCCGGACCGGCGCCACCGAGGTCGAAGCCGATCTTGTTGAGGGCATCGAACGCCTTCTGCGTATTCTCGGTCGAGCAGCCCTGGAACATGATGTCGCCGGACTGGCCGTGGAAGGCGATGAGGCCGGATCCGTACTGCTCCCAAATGTCGCATAGCTTGCGCAGGATGTCGGTCGTGTAGTGATACCCCGCCGGCGGCTGCACGCGCAGCGTATGGAACTCCTTGGAGGCAGGGAACTTGTCGGCGACTTCCGAAAAGCGTGGGATGATGCCGCCGCCGTATCCGAATACGGAAACCGTGCCGCCTTTCCAGTAGCCGGTCCGGTTCGTATACGAGTGCTCAAGCTGACCGAGCAGATCGTTCATCATCGGCGCGTATTGCTTGTCTGTGGTATCGCGTAGCCGTTTAAGGCCGGTCACAAAGCTCGGCCATGGACCTGACTCGAGCTGATCAAGGTGAGGAGTGGGATGAACCTTGTCTGCATCTTTCGCCATTTCAGTCCCCTTCTTCTTCCCTTCTCGATTCGCAGTGTTTGCGCGCATCATCGCGCCGGTAAAGAAACACAGGTTACGAAATGAAGTGGCCGACTTTCCGCGTGGCGATAGGTCGCGCACCCTTGCTGCATCGCCGCATAACCGCGTTCCTCCTGGCGCTACAACCTCTACCGGATTGTTGGCGCGGCTACGGCGGGAAACCGTATGGTTAGCTACGTGAGGCTGGTCAGCCCCACGGAATCCCTGGCTACACTGTGCATTTCATCTCCCCACCCTTGCACGGACAGACTGTTTGTCCCACCTGGAAGGGGCAGCTTGGCAGTTTAGTATTGAACTTATATACAAAAAACTGAATGTTTAAAAGACCTATTTTAGCCTGTATGAAAGTAAGGAAAAGTCAGACCCAAAACCCACCCTGGTGGGAAATCGCTTGTCGAAAGAGCGAATTTCTCGCGCGGCATGAGGCGGACCTGCGGCAAGGCGCCAGGCACCTGCCGCGTAGAACGAATCGACGCAAGGTGGTCTGGGGAATGTGGCTGGCGGCCTATGCGCGAGGGCCGCAGCTCTCGCCGCAGGAGCCGTCCGACCTCCGCGCGGGCCTAATCATAGGGCGACAGTGCAGACATGAGACAAGGTTATGGACCGATCACCGCTCAACCGCGCCAGCCGGCCGCCGTTAGCCGTGTTTTCTCGCTCGGTGACGATCAGGCGTATTGGCGTTGGCGGGACGCCAAACTCGCCGATTACCCGCACTTGCCGGACGAACTGACGGTTGAGGTGTCGGCGCTTGCCGCTCCGACCCCCGCCGAGTCGGAGGCCGTGCTCGGAGCTTGTAGGCGGGCCAACATGTGTCTCTATCGCAGCCGGCAGCATTTGGGCGACGCACAAGGGACACGCCGGGCCCTCGCCTCCTTCGCCCGCCATTTCGGTTTGATTCATGTCGAGGCCCACCGCTCGGCCGAGGCCGACGGTATCGTCGCACTCGAGGTTGTCGCGCAAGGCGGCCGGCTCGGCTACATCCCCTACACCAACCGCCCCATCGGCTGGCACACCGACGGCTACTATAATTATGAGGGCCCCACGCGGATGATCCGCTCGATGCTGCTGCACTGTGTCCGCAGCGCCGGCGAAGGAGGCGAAAACGGTCTCCTTGACCACGAGATCGCCTACATCCGCCTGCGGGACGAAAACCCCGACCACATCGCCGCCCTCATGCAGCCCGACGCGATGACCATTCCGGCCAACGAGGAGGCGGACGGAAAGACGCGGGTCGAGAATACCGGGCCCGTGTTCACCCTGGACCCCGACACCGGCGGGCTCGCAATGCGCTATACCGCCCGCAAGCGGAACATCCGCTGGCGTGAGGATGCTGCCACGAAGGCCGCCGTGCGTGCGCTCGACCGGGTGCTGAGCGAGGATCCCCTCATCATGCGCGTCAAACTCGAACCGGGCGATGGTGTGGTCTGCAACAATGTCTTGCATGACCGGATCGGCTTCGAAACCGACCCGAGGCCGGTAGCCGGCAGGCTGCTCTATCGCATCCGCTCCTATGATCGCATCTGTGATCCCGGGCTTACGCCATAGTCCATGTGAGAGTGCCTGCTACGATCCTGATGGCGAGACCGGTCATTATGGGGCGACCGTGCCGATCGAAAGGGAGAAAAAGATGACTGACGAAAGCTTAGGCGATGGTCTGGTCAAAGTCAGCGACCTCATCATCGGACATCCGGAAGTCCAATCCTTCGAGGACCTCAAGCGGCTGGTGGTTTCAGCCGCCAAGAGCGGCTATCGGTTTCTGCAGTTCGACGTCAAGCCGGAATTCGTCGATACGCCGCGCAATTGGGATCTCGCTCTCGAGGCCGTGTTCTACCGAGGCGATCGGAGCACGTCGTGAACGCAGAAATCAAAACGCGTATCGCGACCGTCGAAGCGCCCTATCACCGCGAAGTCTGGCTTGATGACGTGCAGTTCGACAGCGGCATGCGGCTGTTGCGCGTGACGATCAAGGAGGGCCGGCGCTTCACGCAGCTCGATCTCGACGCGGCAACGGCCGATCGGTGGGGCCAGAGTATGTTGGACTGGGCACGCCGCACCGAAGAGGGCCAATCCGGATGACAGCCCTCGCCCGCATTTCGCGCGAGCTTGCGTGGTTCAAGACCGAGGCGTCGCGCGCGGTCGGCAGAGTGTCGCGCAGACGGCAGGTATCCGGGCGCTCATCCGGTGCTCCATGCGCGCGGCTTCTTCATGCCAGCGATCTTGCACGCCTGCTTTACGTACCCATACGGGAACAGCCCGAAGAGGCGCCCCCGGCCAGCCTCTCTGTCTCCGGCCAGGAACTTCATGACGTGGCGCGCATCGGGCGCCACGCCATGTTCCTCCAGCCATCCGCGCATGAAACGGATCACCTTCCAATGATCGTCCGTCAAAGCAATACCTTCTCCGCGCGCGACCTCTACCGCGAAGTCCTCGGTCCACTCCGAAGGATCGACGAGGTACCCTTCGGCATCGGTTGCGGTCGCGCCTCCGTTGCTAGCCATGCCACACATCCGGATTCCAGGGTTGAGAGCCGCGACTTTCAAGATCGCATCGCCGCATCCGCTATTACTATAATCAAGACTGGAGACCAGGGCGCTTGACCTAGGTCAAGAGACCAATGCCTGAGGCCTCCCGCATATAAAACGGCGAACCGCCCCGCAGACGGGCCCGCATCGTTAGGATTAAAGTGATGGACCAGCTGCCGATCTTCTTCAACGTGAACAACAGATGTGTCGCGGTTCTTGGCGGCGGCATCGCTGCGGCTCGCAAGGCGGAAATGGCCATGCGGGCGGGGGCCCGGGTCAAGGTTTTCGCCGAGCAGCCTTGCCAGGAATTTGACGAGCTGAAGGCCGACGAGCGGTTCAGCATCGTGTCGCGCGGAATCGTGGCGCAGGACCTCGTTGGGTGCGTGCTCCTCTACTGCGCTTCCGAGAACGTCTCGCAGAACCGCGAGGCACGCGCGCTTGCGGGCGCGGCCGGCATACCTTGCAACGTCGTCGACATGCCTGAACTGTGCGATTTTACGATGCCGTCCATCGTCGACCGCTCGCCCGTCGTGATCGCCGTCTCCACCGCCGGTACGTCGCCGATCCTCGGCCGCATGATCAAGGCGAGGATCGAAACGCTGCTCCCTGCCGCATATGGCCAAGTCGCGAGCTTCGTCGGGCGCTACCGCAAGAAAGTCGGCGAGAGCCTGCAGGACTTCCGTCTGCGGCGGCGCTTCTGGGAACGGATTCTCGATGGGGCGGTCTTCGACCTGATACTCGCCGGCCATGAAGCCGAAGCGGTTGCGCAGTTCGACGCGGAGCTGGAAGCTACAAAGCGCGGCGTCGAGCATCGTCAACAGGGCGAAGTGTATCTCGTCGGCGCAGGCCCGGGCGATCCCGACCTTCTGACCTTCAAGGCGCTACGGCTGATGCAGCGCGCCGATGTCGTGCTCTACGACCGGCTCATCGGCAAGGGCATCCTGAACCTGGTGCGCCGCGACGCTGAGCGGATCTACGTCGGCAAACAGCCGCAAGAGCACACGGTTCCACAACAAGAGATCAGCCAGATGCTGCTGCGGCTGGCGCAAGAAGGCAAGCGTGTGCTCCGGCTCAAGGGTGGCGATCCGTTCATTTTCGGTCGCGGCGGCGAGGAGATTGAGCTCCTTGCCGCGGCGGGCATCCCATTCCAGGTGGTTCCCGGCATAACGGCGGCATCCGGCTGCGCAGCCTATGCGGGAATTCCCTTGACCCACCGCGACCATGCGCAGGCCTGTGTGTTCGTCACCGGCCATACCAAGGATGGCCAGTTTGAGCTGGATTGGAACACGTTACTACAGCCGCACCAGACGCTTGCCGTTTACATGGGTCTTGCACATCTTGCGGGGCTGACGCGCGCCTTCATCCAAAAGGGCGCCGCACCTTCCACACCCGCTGCGCTAATCGATAACGGCACGCGCCCCAATCAGTCCGTCTTGATCGGAACGCTCGATACCATTGCCGAAAAGGCGGTTACCGCCGGCGTCAAGGGACCGGCGATCCTCATCATTGGAACTGTCGTGCGGCTGCATGGGAAACTTGACTGGTATGTGCCGGAGGAACAGGCGCGCGCCGGCGCACCGGCGGAATAATTCATGCCGGCTTTCGTCCGCTGGCACTCATGGGGTCGCCCCAGTCGAGGGCGGCGATCGGTGCGGTCAACGCGCTGCTCGCAGGCATCGTGCGAGAGGCAGCCGGCTGACTGATAAACGGCGTGTCTGCTCAGGCCTTCACCACCAGCACGGCGCATTTGGCTTTGCCGATGACGCGCTCTGAAACGCTGCCGAGCAACACCTTGCCGAAGCCCGTGCGGCCGTAAGTGCCCACCACGATGAGGTCGGCACCTTTGTCCTCGGCAAGTTTGATGATCACCTCGTCGGCCTCGCCGGGCAACGCAACTCCCTCGACGTCGAGCCCGTCTTGCCTGAGTTGCGCCGTGGTGCGCTCGACGGCCTCGCGTCCTTCCTGCTGCCGCTGCTCGCTGTGACTGGGGACCAGCGCCGAAACGACGGTGATAGGCGCCGTGCAGCATTCGGCAATCTTGGCGGCGGATACTGCGGCGGCGTCGCTGAAACGCGAGCCGTCGGTGGCGAGCAGAATGCGGCTGTGCCACATGGCGGCGCCGACCGGCACCGAGAGCACACTGCATTTCGCCGTCCCGATCACCCTGACGGTGGCGTCGCCGACCATCATGCGCGCCAGGCCGCGCCGACCTTGTTGCCCCATAACGATGACGTCTGCATGGATTTCATCCGAGGCCGAGATGATCTCGTAATGCGGGTTGTCGCCAGATCGCGTCATAGGCGTGCATGCCACACCATGACGCTCGGCCTCCTCCACGATGGTTTGAAGGTGTTGTCTGGCGTCCTCCACAGCCTTCTGAACGAGCTCCGGAGCGAGAGCTTCGTATTCCGGATTGGTGAGCACCATGGTGAAGGCATAAAGATGCGCACCGCTTTTCTCGCACATGGCGATTGCGACCTTGGTGGCGTCCGCGCTGAAAGGAGATTTGTCGGTCGCAACCAGGATTTTCTCAAACCGAGCAAGCGGCGAGAGTTGCTGTGTGGTTTGTGTCGTCATCGCATCGGGTCCCCCGCTCCATGGCCGGCCCTGGAAGCTTATCGCTAATGACCGACGGCCAGAAGGCCGGAGGCGGCAAGAAACAGCAAAATGATTTCAAGCAAGAGAATGGTGCTGAGCGAACGATCCTTGCTGCGCAGCGTTATCGGCAACAAGCGTATATAGCAGATGATTGTGACGCTGGAGAGGAAGGCAATACCAAGAAAATTCATATAGTCGCCGTAGTGAACCAGTTTAAGCCAGCCCCAGCCGGTACTGACACCGACGAGGCTTGAATATAGCTGGGCGGGCAGCGACCAATTGGCAGGAAGCTCGGACAAGGGAACCTTGGGGGTAGTAAGGCCGAATACATAAAATAGAAACGTACCGGCCAAGAAATAGCGTCCAATCGTGAGCCCGACTTCGAGTATATCTGCATAGGCGAGTTGCTCGGCCGTGACGTATTTGAGTCGCTGGGTCCGGGCCCGTGCCCTTTGCTGCCGGCGCAGGCGCGCGCGCGCGCGCAGAGGTGTTGATATTTGCCTCCATGCGCCGCGCAGCCTTCCATTCGCATTCGCGCTTTTTTCTTCTTCTTCGTTGTTCCTACGTCCTTGCGTCACACGCCGAACCCCTTGAGCAGGGCGCGCATGCCGGCGAGAAGCAGAAGACCGATAACGACTCTGCGAAGGATCGCAACATTGGCGCGCGTCAGCAGCCCCACCCCGATGGTCGAGCCCAGCATCATCCCAAGCATCGAGGGGACGGCAATAATGGCGAGCATGGCCCCGTGGTGCAAGTAGACCCAGGCAGCGGCGCTATCCACGATAGACAGCACGAAGCTGCTGGTACCGATCGAGATTTTGAGCGGTGTACCCATGACCAGATTGAGGACCGGTACGTTTGCCCAGCCGGCACCGATCCCGAACATGCCGGCGACGATGCCAACCAGCACGAAGAGAAACAGCCCCTGTGGCGTGCGGTGCACCTGCCAACTGATGTCGCGACCGCTGAGCGGGTCATGGTAGATGCCGTGCATCCGCAGCGCCTGACCCAGGGCATCGGGTCGCGGGACGTCCGGAAAGGCAGATTTTGAGATCGCCAGCATCAGGCCGACGACCCCCATGATCATGCTGCCGAGCGCGAGGTGGATAATGTAATCCGGTAAGATCAGGCCGATATTGGCTCCGACAATGGCAGCGGCCGAAGCGATCAGAGCCGGCGGCAGCGCGAGCTGAAGATTGGCGATTCCACCACGCAGCAAGCTCGGTCCGGCGGCCAGAGCGCCCGCAAGCGCGATCAAAAGACCGGTACCCCGTACGAAATCCAGATGGAACGGGAACAGGCCGCTGACGATCGGCACGAACAGCACGCCGCCGCCCACGCCGCCGACGACGGAGATGACTCCGAGCAAAAATGTAACCGCGAACAGCAGCAGTACCCACACCCACCATGGCAAGGCGCTCTCCGTCTGCGCCGAGACCTCCGCCATTGCGGGTTCGCCTCCGAGCACGACGACGACAAGGGCTAGAACTGCAGACACCGAGAGCCACATGGGCTCCCCCCTTAGACTTTCTTTAGTTTCCTTCGGCCGGCACTCAACGGGCCGACGAGAGATCGGCGGTGCGGCACTACTCGATCACCGCACGATGGCGGGGACTTGAGAGAGGTGAAGCTTCCCGGACCGGCCGAACTTTCTTGTTTGTAACATATGCACAAAAAAATATATGATGTCTATCATGGGGAGGCGGAACGGCATGTCCAAAATGGAGATGTGCAATTCCGATGGAGGTAGCGATCGCTGCCCTTCACCTTTGAAAGCGAGGTCGTCCTTGCGTTACTGGGACACCGTGCAGCGCGCGGGCGGCCACGGGCCGCACAGCGAACCGCCGCCGAATTTTCGCCAAGCCGCGCACTTGATGCGCCAGATTTCTCGATTTTTGGTGCCCAGACGAGCATGACACGCACTTCATTTGGGTCACCCGAGCCAGAGCTGGAGCTGTCGGTCAAGCCCGCCGACGAGATCAAGACCACGACGTGCTACATGTGCGCCTGCCGCTGCGGCATCCGCGTCTATCTCAAGGACGGCAAGGTTCGCTACATCGAGGGCAATCGCGATCATCCCGTCAACCGCGGCGTGCTCTGCGGCAAGGGCTCGGCCGGCATCATGCAGCACTACTCGCCGGCGCGGCTTCGCGCTCCGTTGTTGCGCGTCGGCGAGCGCGGATCGGGCGAGTTCAAGGAAATCTCATGGGATGAGGCTCTGAACCTGGCGACCGACTGGCTGGGCCAGGTGCGCAGGACCGATCCGCGCCGGCTCGCCTTCTTCACCGGCCGCGACCAGTCGCAGTCGCTCACCGGCTGGTGGGCCCTCCAGTTCGGCACGCCCAATTACGCCGCGCACGGCGGTTTCTGCTCGGTCAACATGGCAGCGGCTGGCCTTTACACCTTCGGCGGCTCCTTTTGGGAGTTCGGCGATCCCGACTGGGACCACACCCGCTACTTCATGCTGTTCGGCGTTGCCGAAGACCACGCCTCGAACCCGATCAAGATCGGGCTCGGCAAGCTCAAAAACCGTGGTGCCAAGGTGGTCGCAGTCAATCCGGTGCGAACCGGATACAACGCCATCGCCGACGAATGGATCGGAATCAAACCCGGCACCGACGGCCTGTTTGTTGCAGCGCTGATTCACGAGCTTCTGCGCACGCAGAAGATCGATCTCGACTATCTCGTCCGTTATTCGAACGCACCCTGGCTGGTCGTCCAGAATCCTGGCGCAGCGGACGACGGCCTCATTGCGCGCGATGCCGAGGGCCACCCGCTCGCTTACGATAGCAAGACGAAGTCGTTCGTCAGCGCAAGACAGCCCGAACTATCGCCCGCTCTCTCGGGCGAATACCAGTTGCCGGACGGTCGCAACGCCGTGCCGGTCTTCGAATTGCTTGCCAAGCGCTATCTGTCCGCCGAGTACTCGCCCGAGGCGGCGGCGAAGGAAACCGGCGTTGCCGCCGATACGATCCGGCGGATTGCTGCCGAGCTGGCACATGCGGCTTTCGAACAGGAGGTGGTGCTCGACATCCCCTGGACCGACATTCACGGCCGGCGCCACGACAAGATGATTGGGCGCCCGGTCAGCATGCATGCCATGCGCGGCATCTCGGCACATTCGAATGGCTTCCAGACCTGCCGGATGATCCACATCTTGCAGATTCTTCTCGGCACGATCGATTGCCCCGGCGGGTTCCGTTACAAGCCGCCCTATCCGAAGTGCATCCCGCCGCGCCTCAAGCCGCGCGGCAAGCCGGGCGAAGTCTATCCGGAGGAGCCGCTCGGCGGGCCGCACCTCGGTTTTCCTACCGGCCCCGAAGACCTGCTCGTGGACAAGGCCGGACGCCCGCAACGCATCGACAAGGCCTTCAGCTGGGACGCACCGTTCGCAACCCACGGCCTCATGCACATGGTGATCACCAATGCGGCGCTGGGCACGCCGTACCCGATCGAAGTCCTGTTCATGTACATGGCAAACATGAGCTGGAACTCGGCAATGAACACGGCCGACACCCTCAAGTACCTGACCGAGAAGGATCAGTGGACCGGCGCCTACAAAATTCCACGGATCATCTATTCGGACGCCTACTACTCCGAGATGGTGCCCTACGCGGACCTGATTCTGCCGGACACGACCTACCTGGAGCGGTGGGACTGCATTTCGCTGCTCGACCGGCCGATCTCGGAGCCGGATGGCCCGGCGGACGCCATCCGCCACCCGGTCGTCGCGCCCGACCGCGACGTCCGGCCGTTTCAGGATGTACTCGTCGACCTCGGCGGCCGCCTCAAATTACCCGGCTTCACCCATGACGACGGCAGCCCGAAATATCCCGGCGGCTATCCCGACTACATGGTCAACCACGAGCGCATGCCGGGTATAGGTCCGCTCGCCGGCTGGCGTGGCAAGGATGGCAATGAGTTCGGAACGGGCGCTTCCAATCCGCGTCAGCTCGATCACTACATCGCGAACGGCTCATTCTGCACCTACCATTTGAAGCCCGCTCAGCGTTACTTCAAGCACGCCAACAAGGACTACCTCGATTGGGCGGTGTCGATGGGCTACGTGCGCAGCGATGCACACCTTACATTCGAGCTCTATTCGGAACCGCTGCAGAAATTCCGGCTCGCCGCCAAGGGGCACGGCTCCGTGCAGCCGCCGACCACGCACCGGGCGCGCATCGAAACCTTTTTTGATCCGCTGCCGTTCTGGTATCCGCCCTTCGAGGGTGCGTCACTCGATGACGACGCGTTCCCGATGCACGCCATCACCCAGCGGCCGATGGCCATGTATCACTCGTGGGGCTCGCAGAACGCCTGGCTGCGTCAGATCCATGGATTCAACCGCCTTTATATGAATAGAGGCCGCGCCGACGGGCTCGGACTCAAGGACGATGACTGGGTCTGGATCACCAGCCCCATCGGCCGGGTCAAATGCCAAGTCGCACTCATGGAAGGCGTCAACCCGGACACGGTATGGACCTGGAACGCCATCGGCAAGCGATCGGGCGCCTGGAACCTCGACCCGGATGCGCCAGAGGCGACGCGCGGTTTCCTCCTCAATCACTTGATTGCCGAGTTGTTGCCGGAGCGCGACGGCGGCTACCGGTTTTCGAACAGTGATCCGGTGACGGGTCAGGCTGCCTGGTACGATCTTCGGGTCAGGATCGAGAAGGCGGCGCCTGATGAGGCGCACGAAACGTCGCCGCGCTTCGAGGCGATCAAGCGCGGTGTTCTGCCGCAGACGCCGGGCATCTCGACGTTCGGCGCGGAGTTTCGGGAGAGATCGCGATGACGTCTCTCCCCGAGCGGACTGAGACGAAGCTCGGTCTGGTGATCGACCTCGATACCTGCGTCGGCTGCCAGGCCTGTGCGACGAGCTGCAAGGAATGGAACACCGGTGGCTACTCGGCACCGCTGACCGATCAAAACCCCTACGGCGCCGACCCGCATGGAGCGTGGCTCAACCGGGTCCATGCCTATGACGTCGGGAAAGGCGCCGCGAGCCGCACCGTACATTTTCCCCGCTCGTGCCTGCATTGCGAGACGCCCGACTGCGTCACCGTCTGTCCGACCGGGGCCTCGTATAAGCGGGCGAAGGACGGCATCGTGCTCGTCAATCCCGCGACCTGCATCGGCTGCAAGCTGTGTTCGTGGGCGTGCCCGTACGGCGCGCGCGAATACGACTCCAGCCACGGCGTCATGAAGAAGTGCACGCTCTGCATCGACCGCATCTACAACGAGAGGTTGGAGCCGCGTGACCGCATCCCCGCCTGCGTCCGGGCCTGTCCCACGGGTGCGCGCCATTTCGGCGATCTCGGCGATCCTGCAAGCGACGTGTCGAAGCTGGTCGCCGAGCGTGACGGTTTCGATCTGCTGCCGGAGTTTGGCTACAAGCCGGTCAACAAGTATCTCCCGCCGCGGCCGCGCCGCGATGCGACAACGGCAAAGCCGGTCGATGAGCCGATCATGCCGTCGCCTGAGGAAGCGGGCACTCTGGCCGCGCGGCTTTTTGCCTGGGCCGAGCGCGCGCTGTCGCGTTGACGAAGGGAACCGCGCATGCACCCGGCCTATTCGGTGATTTTTTTTACGACGGCTTCCGGCGCGGGATACGGGCTTCTTATCTGGATGGCGGTCTTCGGCTCGCTTGGTCTTGCGCCGACGGCGCGGGAGTTTGGTTTCACCGGGTTCGCGCTCGCGTTCGGCCTCGTCTCGACTGGCCTGTTATCCTCAACGTTCCATTTAGGCCATCCCGAGCGCGCGTGGCGCGCCGTCACGCAATGGCGCTCGTCCTGGCTTTCGCGCGAAGGCGTCGTGGCGCTCGCCACTTACCTGCCCGCCGGCGTTCTCGCCATCGGCTGGGTCTTCTTCGAAAACGTGAGCGGCCCTTTCGTGCTCGCTGCAATACTTACAATCGCCGGCGCACTGGTAACGGTCTGGTGCACCGGAATGATCTATGCGTCGCTGAAGACCATACGCGCCTGGAACCAGCCTTTGGTCGCCCCCCTCTATATCGTGCTCGGATTGGCGACGGGCGCCGTTCTGTTCGATCTGCTGCTACGGGTCTGGGGCGAGACCGGCGGCTTCTCAGGGTGGCTGTCCGCGATGTTTCTCGCGACCGGCTTCGGCATGAAGCTCGCCTATTGGCGAGCGATCGAGCGGGCGGACAAGACCTACTCCGCAGAATCGGCCACCGGGCTCGGCCGGTTCGGCAAGGTTCGGCCGCTCGATCCTCCGCACACGCAGCCTAATTTCATCATGCGCGAGATGGGGTACCGGGTCGCCCGCAAGCACGCCTTGAAGCTGCGACGGCTTGCCGTCTTGCTGGCGTTTGCCATCCCGATCGTCGCGGTACTGTTGTCGCTCATGCTTGGCGGGCTGCTCGGACTGATCGCATCGTTCGGCGCGGCCATGTCTGTCTCCGCAGGCATCGTCATCGAGCGGTGGCTCTTCTTCGCCGAGGCGGAGCACGTGGCCATGCTCTATTACGGGCTGGACAAGGCGTGAGCCTGGCTGGTCCGCGAGCGATTCTTCACGCCGCGACCGCTGGCCTGGCAGCCAGCGGCGCGCCTTGAGCCCGCACGCGCGCAGCGCTGCAATCGCTTCGTAGGACAAGACGCAATAGCGACCGCGCAACATCAATGCGCCAGAAAAACGGGCAAGGTCGCGTTTGCCAAGATATGTCGAGTCGTCCCGCCAAATATCATTTGTCTCAACCTGTACTGCGTGTAGGCGCCCTTGATCAGAAGGTCGCAACTCAGCGATTTTGCTGTCGCCAGGATCGCTTCGCCGGTACCCCTGCCATCAAGCTCGACGGTCCGTGCCTCTGCCGCAATGCCGTTACCCCGCAGGTATCGGATCAATAACTCAGCGGACGGTTCCGCAACCTCGGTCTCGCCGACGACGGTCAAAACCGTCACGCGGTCGGCCTGCTGCAGAATTGGCATCGCAAGAGCAGTGGCCCGTGCCTGCTCCATACTGCAGTTCCAAGCGACCAACACGTTGGTATCGACGACGGCGGTGAACCTGGCGTTCGGGCTACGCGACCCCGGTCTCAAGGTTGGCATGCTCGATGCCGATATCTACGGGCCGTCGGTGCCAAAACTCCTCGGCATCAAGGGCTATCCAGAAACGCTCGGCGGAACGAAGCTGACGCCGATGACCGGCTACGGGATGAAGGTTATGTCGATCGGCTTTCTCGTCGAGGAGGAAACGCCGATGATCCGACGCGGCCCGAAGGTGGTGTCGGCGTTGACGCAGATGCTGTTCGAGGTCGAGCGGGGTGAACTCGACGTCATGGGGTCGAGCGGCCGGGCCGAGGGCCGAGGATAGTTTCACCGCCGTTTGTTACGGCGGCCGATTCCGGACCGGTTCTTGAGGCGAACGCTGGACGGTAAATGGCCGCGATATGGCTGGACAATGTTCGCGAGCTCGATATTATTTCCTTAAATATTTCCATAAATACAATTGCCCCGCGGACGAACTGCGGGCGATGCGGAGGAAACGCATAGTCAGGCGGCTTGTCGCCACGATTTCTTGTCCGCACTCGCCTTCTGGAGACGCGAAGCCGTAGCGATCACACGCGCTCCTGATCCTCAGGCAGCCAGACGGCCAAATCCGTAGGATCTTTTGGTGTTCCCTCGAAGCTCCGGTTGCGCCAATATCGCGGGGCTAATTCGATCCGCGACAGCAATGGCGTCCCGACACGCTACGTGGTCAAAAGCGATGAGGGCGAAAATGCAGAGGCTGCCATGTGCCCTCATGCTCTTCGCGGCAGTCGTCCTTGTGCCTGCCGGATCGAACATGGGCCAGGTCGCGGTTGCACTGGACTATCTTGCAGCGCGAGCGCAGGACAAACAGAATGCTGCACCGGCGCGGCGCTTCGGCATCGGCCGCGAGGCCAGTCCCGAGGAGATCGCCGGCTGGGACATCGACATACGCCCTGACGGCGAGGGACTTCCTCCAGGAAAGGGTACCGTCAAGGACGGCGAGGCTCTCTTCACGCAGCGATGCGCCGGCTGCCACGGCGAATTTGGAGAGGGTGTGGGACGCTGGCCGGCGCTCTCGGGCGGGGCCGGCACGTTGACCGGCGACAGGCCGGTCAAGACGGTCGGCCTGTATTGGCCCTACGCTTCGACCGTCCTGGACTATGTCAGGCGAGCCCAGCCTTTCGGCAACCCTCAGTCGCTGACCAATGACGAGCTTTACGCAGTCGTTGCTTTTCTTCTCTTCCTCAACGATATCGTCGATCAGGACTTCGCGTTGACAAAAGATTCGTTTCGCAACATCCGGATGCCGAACGCGCAAGGTTTCTACGACGACGACCGCGAGACGGCCGAGCAGGCATTCTGGAATCCGGAACCCTGCATGACGAACTGCATGGCAGACGTGAAGATCACCGGCCGTGCGCGGACCCTCGACGCGACACCGCCGGCCGACAACCGGCAGCGCGGAATCGATCAACCTTGAACCGGTCTCGCCGCAGGTCGCGTACGCGGCGGGATCTTAGTGCCAGCACATGCCCTGCTTCGCCAACTCGACCAGCTTGAGCGGCTTGATTATGTGCTGCCGAATGCGGCATCCTTTTTTTCGCATCCGTCTCGAAAGCGACCGCAATGAGCTGGCCCGTGATTGTGGGCTATACCGTCGACTTGACGAACAGTCGGAAAGGCTTCACCTAAACTCGGAATGAACAAAAAACAGAAAAGCCCCCAAAAAAAGCAGTCCGGATGGCAACGCGATCCGGAAGGCATGCGTAAACGCATTCTATTGGCGGCCACGGATGAATTCGCGCGCCACGGCTATGGCGGCGCCCGCATCGACCGCATCGCGAAGATGGCCGGCGCCAACAAGCGCATGATTTATTATCACGTCGGAAAGAAGGAAGCGCTCTATCTCGCCGTGCTGGAAGACGCCTACGCGCACATCCGCGCCACCGAGCAGCTGCTCAATCTCGAAGAGCTTGGGCCGGAAGAGGCGATCATCAAGCTTCTGACCTTCACCTGGCAGTATTATCTGGACAACCCGCACTTCCTCGCGCTGCTCAACGAGGAAAACCTGCATCGCGCCCGTCATTTGCGGCGCTCGCGCAAGATCAAAAAGCTCCATTCTCCTTTCGTCGCGTTGATTGCCGATATTTTGCAGCGCGGCGGCGCCAGCGGCGTTTTGCGTCAAGGCATTGACCCCGTTCAACTCTACATTTCGATCGCCTCCCTCTCTTATTTCTACCAATCCAACAGCGCCACACTGGGCGTTATTTTCGGCCGCGACTTGCTGTCCGAAAGCTCCAAAGCCGAGCGCCTCGCGCACATGGCCGATCTCGTGCTGGCCGCGCTGCGGCCTGCGGCACCAGCGCGTGCTTGACCGCCAATCGCAGTAGCCTGTAGAATTTAACCAGTGAGTTAAAATTACAAGGCTGCCGGTCAGCGGCGCCGTGGAGGACGCGGAATGGCCGCCAAAACGGGCCTTTTCCATCGTTTGTTGATGTCGGCCCGGACCAAGCCGGAGCGACTCAGCTTCCACCACGGCGCTGTTTCGGCCCGCTCGTTTTCGACCAATGGTTTCGCCTGCGCCGTGCCGCCCGACCGCGTCGGTCCGCAGGAAACCGTCCGCAATCACCGCATCCAGGAGTACCCGACGTGAAGACGCGACGCTTAGGCATCATTATGAACGGCGTGACCGGGCGCATGGGCACCAACCAGCATCTGGTGCGTTCCGTGCTGGCCATTCGCCAGCAGGGCGGCGTCAAGCTGGCCAATGGCGACCGCGTGATGCCGGACCCGATCCTGATCGGGCGCAATGCCGACAAGGTGGCCACGCTCGCAAAACAATATGGCGTCGAGCGCTGGTCCACCGATCTCGACAAGGCGCTCGCCAACAAGGACGACGAGCTGTTCTTCGACGCCGCCACCACGCAGATGCGGCCGAAGCTGCTGGAGCAGGCGATCGCCGCCGGCAAACATATCTATTGCGAAAAGCCGATTGCTACCACGCTCGACGAAGCGCTGGCAGCCTGCAAGGCGGCCGAGAAGGCTGGCGTGAAGAACGGCGTGGTGCAGGACAAGATCTTCCTGCCCGGCCTCCTGAAGCTCAAGATGCTGCGCGAGTCCGGCTTCTTCGGCCGCATCCTCGCGGTGCGCGGCGAATTCGGCTACTGGGTGTTCGAGGGCGACTGGCAGACCGCGCAGCGTCCGTCATGGAACTACAAGACCGCTGAGGGCGGCGGCATCATCCTCGATATGCTGTGCCACTGGCGCTATGTGCTCGACAACACCTTTGGCGAGGTGAAGTCGGTTTCCTGCATCGGCACGACGCATATCCCGCAGCGCTGGGACGAGAACGGCAAAGCCTACAAGGCTGACGCCGACGACGCTGCTTACGCCAGCTTCCAGCTTGAAGGCGGCGCCATCGCGCATATCAATTCGTCCTGGTGCGTGCGCCCCTATCGCGACGACCTCGTCACCTTCCAGGTCGACGGCACGCATGGCTCGGCCATTGCCGGCCTGCACGACTGCATGATGCAGGCGCGCCAGGCGACACCACGCCCGGTGTGGAACCCGGACCAGAAGCAGACGCTCGATCTCTATTCGTCCTGGCAGCCGGTGCCGGACTTCCAGGTCTTCGACAACGGCTTCAAGGTGCAATGGGAAATGTTCATCCGCCACGTCGTGGAGGACGCACCCTACAAATACACGCTGCGTGAAGGCGCCAAGGGCCTACAACTGGTCGAAGCCGCCACGCAGAGCTGGAATGAACGTCGCTGGATCGATATCCCGACGCTGTCCCTTTGACCGTCGTGCCAAACGGACGAGAGGTGCCCCATGAACCGAATCGATAGATCCTTGCAGGCGCTCGCCATCAACCTGCCGCGTGCCGACCGCGGCGTCGAGAGGTTTCACCTGTCCGCGCCGCGCAATTTCCCGAAGCGCGCGGCCGGCAAGCTCAACCGCATCGCCTTCGCCGCCACCCATGTGGTCGCCGATCCGCTCGCGGACAACGATCCCTGGCTCGATTGCGCGATCGACTGGGACCGCACCATTGCCTTTCGTGAACATCTTTGGGGCCTCGGCCTCGCCGTCGCCGAAGCGATGGACACCGCGCAGCGCGGCATGGGCGTCGACTGGCCGACCTCGCTCGAACTGATCCGTCGTTCGGTTAAGGCGGCGCGCGCCTGCAATGGCGTCGTCTTCTCCGGTTGCGGCACCGATCAGCTCGATCCGAACGACGCTAAATCGCTCGACGACGTCATCCGCGCCTACGAAGAGCAGATCGAAGCGATAGAAGCCGCGGGCGGCCGCCTCGTACTGATGGCCTCGCGGGCGCTCGCCCGCATCGCGCGCTCGCCGGACGACTATGCGAAGGTCTATGGCCGCATTCTCGCCGGTGTGCGTGAGCCGGTCATTATCCATTGGCTCGGCGATATGTTCGATCCGGCACTCGCCGGGTACTGGGGCTCGCGCGACCTCGATAAGGCGATGGACACGGCGGTGGCCGTCGTCAATGAGCATGCGTCGAAGGTGGACGGCGTGAAGATCTCGCTGCTCGACAAGGACCGCGAAATCGCCATGCGCCGCCGGCTCGAACCGGGCGTGCTGATGTATACTGGTGACGACTTCAACTATGCCGAGCTCATCGCCGGTGACGACAAGGGGTATTCGCACGCATTGCTCGGAATTTTCGACGTTATCGCCCCGGCGGCGTCCGCGGCGCTGGTGGCGCTCGCGGCCAACGACAGCAAGAGTTTCCACGACATCCTGGCACCGACGGTTCCGCTGTCGCGCCACATCTTCCGCAGCCCTACCCGCTTCTACAAGACCGGCGTGGTGTTCATGGCCTATCTCAACGGCCATCAGGACCACTTTACGCTGGTCGGCGGGCAGGAAAGCGCGCGCTCGACCCTGCACCTTGCCGACATCTTTCGGCTCGCCGACGCGGCTGGCTTGCTGCGCGATCCCGAGCTCGCGGTTACCCGGATGCGCACCGTACTGGCCGCACGTGGGATCAGCGCATGATCCCGAAAAGTGGGTACCGGTTTTCGGACAAGATCATGCGCCAAGGAAAAACCGCCTGATGCGCGATTTAAGCCGTGACCACCGCTGGCTGTCGTTGAACACGGCGACAGTCCGTAAGCAGGGTTCGTTGATCGACATCGTCGAGGCCTGCGCCCGCCACGGCATCCGCGCCATCGATCCCTGGCGCGACCAGGTCGCGGCGGTCGGGCTCGATCGCGCCGTGCGCGCCGTGCGCGACGCCGGCCTCGAACTCTCCGGCTACTGCCGCGGCGGCATGTTCACCGCTGACGCCGCGCATCGGCAGGAAGCGCGCGACGACAACCGGCGCGCCGTCGATGAGGCCAAGGCGCTCGGCGCTTCATGCCTCGTGCTGGTGGTCGGCGGCCTGCCGCAATTTTCGCGCCCCGGCAGCGCGCCCAGCAAGAACCTGGCGCTCGCCCACGATCAAGTGGCGGACGGCATTGCCGAGCTGCTCGATTACGCGCGCACGACCGGCATGCCGCTCGCTATCGAACCCCTGCACCCGATGTTCGCCGCCGACCGCGCCTGCGTGAATTCCATGCGCCAGGCGCTCGATCTGTGCGACCGCATCGATCCCCGGCGCCAAGGCGGGCTCGGCGTCGCGCTCGACGTCTATCACGTATGGTGGGATTTCGAGTTGTTCGCACAGATCGAGCGCTGCGGCCTTGAACGGATGCTCGCCTTCCATGTCTGTGACTGGATGGTGCCGACCACCGACATGCTCAATGATCGCGGCATGATGGGCGACGGCGTCATCGACATCCCGCGCGTGCGGGCTGCGGTCGAAGCGCTCGGCTATGACGGCTATGTCGAAGTCGAATTGTTTTCCAATCGCTGGTGGGACCGTCCGATAGACGAGGTGCTGAGCACCTGCATCGCGCGGCTAAAGACGGCGGTCTAGAGCCGCGGCGCGGCGTACTTCGCCGTCGGGCCAGAACCTCGCCCCACAAGCGGCTGCCACGTTAGGCAGACTTCGCCGACTTTTGGACACGCCCCTCGTACATCTCTCGCCCGGCGACGAGAGCTCTGATTTTGCCGTCGGCGATTCCACGTTTCAACATCCAGAACCCGCAGTCGGGATGGATATATTTGATCCTTCCGGGGCCCAAGATATTTTCTGCACGCTCAATAGAGCGCGCGATGGCGTCCGGCGTCTCGATCTCTGTGGACTTGACATCGACGACGCCCAAACCAAAGCCGATTTCGGGACGCAGGCCGCGAAACGCCGCAAGCTCCTCAACGGGCCGGTGGGCGTTTTCCATGACGATATGATCGACATGCAAAGCGTTCAGATAGTCGATCAGTTTGCCCCAATTGCCCTTCTGGATCGATTGGCCGCCGTAGTTGCCGAAGCAAAGATGCACAGCAGGCGTCGTCTTCACGGCATCCAACACCCGATTCATGGCGGCAGCTGCCCAAGTCCATTCGTCCGGGCTCCCGGGAAGATTGGCCTCATCGATTTGAACGACATCGGCGTCGAGATGGCGCACCTGCTCCGCCAAAGCGTCGGCAATCGCCATCGCAAGGTCTGGCAAGCTCTTATAGTGCCGATCGAGCAAAGTTTTCGCCAGCATATGCGGACCAGTCAGCGTGAACTTGAACGGCTTGGTGGCAAGGGACTTCGCACGCGCGCAAGCCTGCGGCAGATCGAGCGTTCCCGAGCTGACCGCCCCCTGGACAACGCCGGGCGGGCGGGTGCGGAACTTCATGGTCCTTTGTCCGCGATAGTTGACCAGCTCATCGAACGTCACCGCTGAGCGAATGCCGGCCATGGGCCGCAGAAAATATTCGATCATCCCGTTCGTCTCGGGATGGTTGACGTCGAAGCGGGACAATTCGCCATCGCAAACCAGATCGATCCCCGCGTGCTCCTGCGTATGGATCACCACGCGCGTGGCGTCAGCGAGAGCCTGCTCGGACGGCAGCGCCGTCAGCCAGTCCGGGACCGGATAAGAACCGACCACGGTTGTCTTGATGAGGGGCTGGCGGGACATACAAAATTCTCCTAATTCCGAATATCGGCCGCATGGACAGCAGGGGTTATCGCTGGTATCCAACTGGTTAACTTTTAGCATCTGCATGCGCCTCTTGCCAGAAGAAAAGCCATGAATCATTCCGTGCTCCCCGACCGATTTCGCGACGTTGAGCATCTCGAAGACGTGATGACGACGCCATCGCCGCAGCTGATCGCAGAGATGGGAAAAATCGCGGGAGACATCATCATTCTCGGTGTGGGCGGGAAAATTGGCCCAACCCTGGCGCGTCTTGCCAAACGCGCTGCCCCGCAGAAGCGCGTTGTTGGCGTCGCCCGATTCAGCGAAAAAGGCCTGCGAGAAAATCTCACCGGGTGGGGAATTGAATGTATCGAAGCGGATCTGCTTGACCGGACCCAGGTGCAGAAATTACCAAAGCTGCCCAACGTCATCTTCATGGCCGGCATGAAATTCGGGGCCTCAGGTCAAGAAGACCTGACGTGGGCCATGAACGCTCATGTTCCGGCGATCGTTGCCGAAACCTTTGTCGGATCCCGCATAGTCACCTATTCGACGGGCTGCGTTTATCCCTATGTCAACGTGCTGCATGGCGGCGCGACTGAGGCCACCCCGGCGACACCCCCGCCCGGCGCATACGCAAATTCCTGCGCCGCGCGCGAAATGATGTTTCGGTACTTCTCGCGCACGACGAACACGCCAGGGCGTATCATCCGGCTCAATTATGCGATCGACATGCGTTACGGCGTTTTGTTCGATATCGCCTCACGCGTGCTCGCCAGAGGGCCGCTCGATGTCTCGATGGGCCACGTCAATGTGATCTGGCAGGGCGACGCCAACAGTATGGTGTTGCGTGCGCTGGCCCATTGCACAACCCCGACGAGCCCGCTCAATGTCAGCGGCCCGGAGTTAATCAGCGTCCGCTGGCTGGCTGAAACCTTTGGCCAGAGGCTCGGCATAGCGCCCGTTCTGACGGGCTCCGAAGCGCCCGACGCCTGGCTGGTGAACGCATCGCAAGCGTTTGAGTTGTTCGGCTACCCGTCCGTTCCGCTGTCCAGGCTGATCGACTGGACGGCAGACTGGGTGTCGCGTGGGATGCCCAGCCTCGGCAAAGACACCAAATTCGACCGCCGCGATGGCACATTCTGACCCGGCGCTGGCGACAGAATCGCCGCTTCAGCCGAGCGAACTCGGCGACGCCAACGCGCTCGTCCGAGAAGCAGGCTGGAACCAGATCGACGCGGACTGGAGGATATTTCTCCAACTGGGACATGTTTACGCCGTCCGCAACAGCGGCGGTCGGGTTGTGGCAACCGCAGCCACATTGCCGTATGGCAGCCAATTCGCCTGGATCAGCATGGTCCTGGTGGACGCGGACTATCGCCGGCAAGGTCTGGCGACACGGTTGCTGCGCCGCTGCATTGACGATCTGACCGCGGCAGGCTTGGTGCCTGTTCTCGATGCCACACCCGACGGCCGTGAAGTCTATCGTGCGCTCGGTTTTGAAGACGCATGGGGCTATCATCGGTTGGTTTTGCGTAACGCTCCAAGACTCATCCCCATCCCCCAAGCTGGAAACATCGAGATCCGTCCCATTGGTGATGCCGCATGGGCTGCGATCTGCGACTATGATGCGTCAGCATTTGGAACGAAACGCAATGAGATGCTCGCGCAATTGCGCGGTCGGCTGCCGCAAGCCGAGCTTTATGCAACTTGCCAGGGCAGGATCACCGGCCTGCTGATGGGACGCGACGGCCGTACGGCCGTGCAGCTCGGGCCTCTGATTGCCGAAGACGATGCTACGGCGCTGGCCCTGCTTCAATGCGCGCTTGGCGCCGTCAGTGCGCCCACCAATATCGATTTTGCCGACGCCAAGGGCACCGTTCGTCAATGGCTGGAAGCGTCCGGATTCTCCGCCGTGCGGCCTCTTACACGCATGCTGCTGCACAGGAGCAAGAGTTTTGATGATCCGCAGCGGACGTTCGCAGTCATCGGGCCTGAGTTCGGATGAATCGGCAAAAAGCCGGCTGCAAGGCAGCCGGCTTTTGTGGATGCTTTATATGGCGACGATACGCGTCAATTCAGCTTCGGCGGATTGATCGCCGGCATCTTGATGGCCTTGTCCAGGAACTCATTAGTATAAGCCGTTTTCACGTCGTACGGCTTTTCCATCTTGAGATATTCGTCAACCAGCTTGTAGTCGGATGCCATGCGCTTGTCGTCGTGCCAGCCCAGAGCGACGTTGCGGGAAGTCTCATCACTCATCAGCATAGTGACCAAATGCCAATTCAGGAGCTCGTTGTCGTAGCGCAGCGCACCGTTGGCCTCGACCAGAGCTTTGATGCACGGGTCTGGATTCTTGGTGCAGTCGGCGAATGCCTTCTGCGTGATTTTGACGAACTTCTCGGCCACCGCCTTGTTTGCCTTCAGCCAGGCTCCATTGGCAATGATCGAGTTGCCGTATAAATTCACGCCCGCGTCCTTCCACGCGAGGAAGCCCATGTCTTTACCCAGTTCCCGGGTAAAGATGTGATGGATGTTGAAAAACGACGTAGTCACGTCAATGGTCTTCGCCTTGAGCGCGCCGAGTTTTGCATTGGCATCGATGTTCACCCAGGTCACCGAATTGGGATCGACCCCATTGGCCTTGGCAAGCGCCGGCCACATGGTGCGGGCGCCGTCGCCCGCCGGATTGCCGATCTTCTTGCCGGCCAGGTCCTTGATCGAGTTGATACCGCTGCTCTTGAGCCAATAAAGGCCCTGCGGCGAATTGGCATACACGTTCATCAGCCCGACCAGATCGGCGCCTTTCCCGCGGAACAGCAGGACACCAGCCATGTCCGACAATCCGAGCTGCGATGATCCGGCGCCAACCTTTTGAGCGGAGGCGGCCGACCCTCGACCGGTCTCGATCTCAAGATCGATCCCGGCATTCTTGTACAAGCCCATCTTCTGAGCATAATAATAAGGCGCATGGTCGCCGCCGGCCACCCAGTTGAGCGTAAATGTGACCTTTTGAGCAGCGGCGGGCGAAGCGCCAAACACGATTGCTGCCAAGGCAGCCAGCCCGCATTTCGAGATGATCTTCATATTGCCCCTCCCTGAGCTTTATAGCCGCGCTCGGACCATGCAATCAATGCCGACGCCCTTCGCGACCTATTTAACCGGATAGTTATCTTGCCAAAACCATAGGATTCCGGCTGATAGCTGTCAATTGCCACAGCACCGCAGGCCCACGGATGAGTGCCCCCTCCCCCCGCTCCAGACCACGTGCCTCGACCCGCGAAGCAATTCTCGCGGCTGCGCAGCACGAGTTCGCCGCAAAAGGCCTGTCGGGCGCGCGCGTGGACGCCATTTCTCGCCGCGCCCGCGCCAATAAGAGACTGATCTATTATTATTTCGGCAACAAGGACGGCCTGTATCTGGCGGCTTTAGAGCGCGTTTATGAAGGCCTTCGTGGCGCAGAGCGCAAACTCGATCTCGACCATCTCGAACCCGAAACCGCAATCCGCCGGCTGATTGAGTTCAACTTCGATTATTCTCGCAAACACCCCGAACTCATCAGCCTGATCAACAACGAAAACCTGCACCGGGCAAAACACCTTCGCAAATCAAGCAAGGTCCGCGAACTACATAGCCCCTTTGTACGGATGATCGGTGATATTCTAAAACGCGGGGTGGCCAAGGGCGTTTTCCGGCCTGGTCTCGATCCAGTCGAAATTTACATCACCATTGCGGCAATAGGTTATTTCTATCTTTCGAACAACTGGACGTTGTCCGCCATCTTCGCGCGCAATCTCAGCAGCCACGCCGCCTGCGAGCGGCGCAAGAAGCACAACATCGACATGATCCTTCATGCGTTGCGGGCAAATCCGCCGCGCTCGCGTTGACAGCGCCTCGTAAACGGGCACAATGTAACTGACTGGTTAATTCCTTGGGCAGCTCGGATGGTCTCACGCTTCAGCGACTGGCCTGCAACCGCGCAACAAGCATGGCGGGATGGTTCGGTCATCCCGGCTCATCCGCTCGCGCTTGATGCGGACAGAAAGTTCGATGTCCGCCGCCAGCGCGCGCTTACCCGCTACTACCTCGATGCCGGCGCGGGGGGGCTCGCGGTCGGTGTTCACACCACGCAATTCGCGATCCGCGACGCCTGGCTTTACCAGCCGGTGCTCGAACTCGCCATGAGAACGGCGTCAGACTGGACGTCAAAACCCGTCGTCATGATTGCTGGACTGGCCGGCCGCACCGATCAGGCCTTGCGGGAGGCTGACGTTGCAACAGGACTTGGCTATCACGCGGGCCTGTTGTCGCTCGCGGCCATGAAAGGCGCCAGCGAGGATGATTTGATCGCACATTCCAAGGCGGTCGCGCAGAGAATTCCACTCATCGGATTCTACCTGCAGCCGGCGGTCGGAGGCTTCGTCCTGCCGGTGTCGTTCTGGCGACGCTTCGCCGCGATCGAGAACGTGGTCGGCATCAAGATGGCGGCGTTCAATCGTTATCGCACGCTCGACGTCGTCCGGGGAGTAGTCGAGGCCGATGCCCAGGATCGGATCACACTCTACACGGGCAATGACGACCACATCGTGCTCGATTTATTGACCCCCTTCCCGATCGTCACCGCCAAGAAAACGACCACCGTACGGATCAAAGGCGGCTTGCTTGGCCATTGGAGCGTCTGGGTCAAGAGCGCCGTCAAGCTGCTCGCCAGCATTCATGCCGCGACCATCGCATCGCAGGTTCCGGCCGACCTGCTCACAATGGATGCGCAAGTGACTGACTGCAATTCCGCGATTTTCGACGTCGCCAACGATTTCCACGGTGTCATCGCAGGCTGTCACGAAATCCTTCGTCGCCAGGGCCTTCTTGAAGGCATCTGGTGCCTTGACCCGAAGGAGTCGCTCGGTCGCGGCCAGAAGGAAGAGATCGACCGGATTTACGCGTCATATCCACATCTGAACGATGACGCGTTTGTTCGCGCCAATCTGGAGCGATGGCTGTCATGACATTCGATCGGATGCCCTTTGACAATCTGGCTTCGACGTCGGTCTTGTCGTACCATTTTCTTATAACATCGCATTCCGTCTAACCCAGGAGCGCCCGGTGGACAGCTATCGCAACTCTGTTCAGCGCTACACGATCGCGGTGCTAAGCCACCTTCTGCTGGTGGTCGCGTGGCATTTCTTCGTCGTACTGGGCGATGTCCCGAAATTTGTCATGCCATCGCCTTCCGCAACGTTGCAGGCGCTGCTCGTTCCAAATTACCGGTGGATGGAGAACATCGCAGTTACCGGCATTGAAATTTTTGGCGGCTACATCCTGGCCGTGGCGGGTGGCATCGGCATTGCGCTGATGTTTTCGTGGTTTCGCACGCTCGAAATGGTTGGGATGCCGCTGCTCGTCAGCCTGAACATGATTCCGAAGGTCGCACTCGGGCCGCTCATCCTCGTCTGGTTCAGCTACGGAATTCGTCCGAATATAGCGATGGCTTTCGCCATTTGCTTTTTCCCGATTGTGTTAACGACGGCGCGCGGTTTGCGAGAGATTGAACCGGACCTGCTTGACCTCGTGCGGTCGGTCAAGGGATCGCGCTGGCAGTTGTTCACAAAGATCCAGCTTCCGGGCGCCCTGCCCTATATCTTTTCAGGCATGAAAGTCGCCGCAATTCTGGCCGTGGCCGGCGCCATCGTCGGCGAATTCCTCGGCTCCGATCGCGGCCTCGGCTATCTCATGCTGCAGGTGCAGGTGACGCTCGATACAGCCGCGATGTTCATGGCTGTTATCCTGATCACGCTGATAGGAATGGTGCTCTATGGCATTGTGCTCGGCCTCGAGAAAATCCTGGTGGTGCGGGACGCGCGGATTTAGAGGCATGTATGACTGAACCCTTTATTCGACTTTCCGGCGTACAAAAAGTCTATCGCTCGCGCGGTATCGAAGTTCCCGCCGTGTCGGAAGCGACATTCGACGTCGAACAAGGCGAGCTCGTATCGCTTGTCGGACCTTCGGGGTGCGGCAAGACGACCTTGCTGAAAATAATCGCCGGTTTGCATCCACATGACGCCGGCGAGGTCCGCATCGGAACCAGCACCCAACCATTCGATCCCTCACGCGACATCGGGATGGTGTTCCAGCAGCCGTTGCTGCTCAAATGGCGGCGCATCATCGACAACGTGATGCTGCCGGCGGAAATTCTGGGCCTGCCGCACGCCGAAAGCCGTGAACGAGCGCGCGGCCTCCTAAGGCTGGTCGGGCTTGCGGGATCTGAGGACAAATTTCCTTATGAATTGTCGGGCGGCATGCAGCAGCGGGCGTCAATTGCACGGGCCCTCGTACACGATCCCAAGCTCATCCTGATGGACGAGCCCTTCGGTGCTCTTGACGCCCTGACGAGGGAAAAGATGAATCTTGAATTGCTGCGCATCTGGCAGGAGGCGCGCAAGACCATCCTGTTCGTCACCCACGGCATCACCGAGGCCGTATTCCTTGGAACTCGGGTCATCGTTCTGACCGCCGGGCCCGCGCGCATGGCGGACAATTTCCGCGTCGAGCTGTCGCATCCGCGCACCCTCGATATCAAGACCCACGAAAAATTCGGGGATTACACACGCCGCATCTATCGCCTGTTGGGCATGGAGTGACATCGCCGGAATGTGTTTTCCCGCATATGGCCAATTGCCTTTATGGGCTGCCATGTTCGGCCGTATCTGCGACCATAGCACACTATTTGGCCCCACGTCGCGCCTGCTTGGCCGCGCCGGCGGCAGGCTATGCGGAGCTCACGGATCACACCAACACTTTGCGAATGCGGGCGCTGACGAGGTCGATCACGATGACGGTGACGACCACGATGATGATCTGGGCCGCGGTCTCGCCGTACTGAAAACTACGGATGCTTTCATAGAGGGTCTGTCCGATGCCGCCGGCGCCGACAATGCCGAGCGTGGTCGCCGAGCGCACGTTGGTCTCCAACCGATAGAGCGTGAACGAACTCCACAGCGGCATCACCTGCGGGATAACGCCGAAGATGACCTCTTGCAGGCGCACCGCGCCCGTGACGCGAATGCCTTCCACCGGCCGGTGATCGACGGCCTCGACGGCCTCCGAAAAGAGCTTGGCGAAGACGCCGAGGTTGTGAACGAACAGCGCCATCACGCCGGCAAAGGGGCCGAGACCGACCGCAACCACGAACATCAGCGCAAAGACGATCTCGTTGATCGCGCGGCACGCGTCCATCAGGCGGCGCACCGGCTGCACGATCCAGGCCGGGCACACGTTGGCCGACGACAGAATTGACAATGGAATGCCAAAAACGACCGCTAGTGCCGTACCCCAGAGCGCAATCTGGATGGTCACGACCATGTCGGTCAGATACTGATCCCAGGCATGGAAGTTCGGGTGCAGGAAGGCTTCGCCGAACTCCGCCATGTTGCGCCAGTCGGTGACCAGTGCACCGACCCGGTACATCTCGGCCGCGTTCCAGCTCCACGCCAGCAGTCCGACAACGAGCAGCCAGCCCAGCCACGCGCGCACACGACGGCTGAGCGGTTGCCGCGGAAGGGGTATTCCGGAAGCGTTAGCCGGCCGTGGCAGGCCTGCGGAAGCGGCGATGTCGGTCATGGGACCAATCACGGGGCTGGTCATTGCTGAAGTACAAGAAGGGCGCCGGAACGTTTGATCCGACGCCCTCCGGTGGTCTTAGTTGGTCGGCGGGTTAGCGGCGGCAGCCGCGAACTGACCGATCATTTTCTTCAGCTCGTCCT
This sequence comes from uncultured Undibacter sp., assembly GCA_964372105.1. Lineage (GTDB taxonomy): Bacteria > Pseudomonadota > Alphaproteobacteria > Rhizobiales > Xanthobacteraceae > Pseudolabrys. Next base: position 83,031 of record CAYJPU010000001.1, on the reverse strand, counting down.
GCTTGCCGGCCTTATCGGCTTCAAGGAACAGCAACTGCTGCTTTTTATAGGCGCTCTTGTCCGCCGTTCCGGCCTGCTCCTGATAACGCTTGATCTCGGCCTCGATAGCGGCAACCTTGCTTGCCTTCTCGACGGCCGACACCTTGTCGTCCCCTTTGACCTTCATCATCGACTTGTTGGCTTCGAGGATGCGGATCGGCAGGAGCTGGTTGTCGTTGGAAGGAGTCATCGGCGCCCATCCAAGGCCGGCCAGAACCTTGCGCGCGGCGGCGATGTCCTCGGGCGTGCCGATACGGCCGTAGCTCATGACCCAGGTGTAGAGCTTGGTCTTGACGTCGGCGTCGAGATCCTTGCGCCAGACGATCGGGTCGCTCGGAATGAGCGGCGAGGTCCAGATGACACGGATTTTCTTGCGTGCCTCGGGATTGGTGATTTCCAGGCGGCGCAGGCTTTCGCTGTTGTTGGTACCGACCATCACCTGCTTGTTGGCGACCGCCATGCCGTTGGCTTCGTGCGACGCATTGCGCACGGTCTTGAAGCACTGCTTGGGATCGATGTTCTTGGCCGCGAAGATGTAGGAGGTCGGAACCAGGAAGCCGGACGTCGAGTTCGGATCACCGATGCCGAAGTCGAGGGTCTTGTCGCATTTGAGAACGTCGTCGAGATTCTTCAGCGGCGAATCGACGTGCACGGTCAAGTGCGACCAATAGCCCGGATTGCCATCCACATCGACTGATTGTGCGAAAATCTCGCCGCTCGCACGGTTGACCGCTTCCATGGCTGATTTGTTACCATGCCACGCTACCTGGACTTTCTTAAAGCGCATGGCCTCGATCACGCCGGCGTAGTCCGACGCGTAGAAACCGTTCACCTTCAAGCCGGTGCCCTTGGCCATGGCGGCGAGATAAGGCTCCCAGACGGATTTGAGATTCGTGCTCGCCTCCGTAGAGATGATGCCGAAGTTGATTTCCGTCGTTTGGGCATGGGCCGGCGTGGCCGCGAGGCCCGCAGCCAGCGCCATACCGATAATGGCCAGCTTACGCATGTCGCCTTCTCCTGTTTTGCGTTGCGTTATTCGTGAGACGCCAGAAAGAAACGCCGCGACCTACGCGGACAGACGCTCGATTTCCGGAAGCGGCTTCACCGCCATAGCCGCAGATGATGCATGCGGCGTGACAGGCGCCGGCAGGTCGGACCAATGTCGGCCGCCGATCGTGGCCGGCGACGCGCCCTGCCCTTCGAACGAAGGCAGGAACAGCTCCTCGCATTCCGCGCCGTAAAGCTGGTTGAGGAACACCGGCGTAAGCGCGCTCGACGGTCCGTCATAGGCGACCTTGCCGGCCTTCAACGCGATCGTGCGCGCGCAATATTTCAAGGCGTACTCGACCTGATGCAGCGACACGAGCACGGTGAGCCCGTCGTTTCGGTTCATGTCGGCGAGCAAATCCATCACCCGCCGCGCAGATGCAGGATCAAGCGAGGCGATCGGCTCGTCGGCGATCAACAGTTCGGCGCCCTGCACCAGCGAACGGGCGATCGCCGCGCGCTGTTGCTGACCGCCGGACAGCTCGCTGGCGCGTTTCAAGGCGTGTTCGGCGATACCGACGCGGCCCAGCGCCTGCATGGCCTTGCGCTTGTCCGCGTCGTTGAACTGACCAAGCGTGCCGCGCACCACCGGGAGCTGGCCGAACAATCCGAAGCAGACGTTCGTGAGCAGCGTCAGGCGCGGTACCAGATTGAACTGCTGGAAGATGACACCGATGCGCGCCCGCAAGGCGCGGCTGCAGTTCAGGCGGCCGTTCTGCTGAACGGCCTCGCCCATGACGGTGATGCGGCCGCTCGCCGGCGCGCCCTTACGGTCGCCGTCGATGGCGATCAGGCCAGCGATGGAGCGGATCAAGGTGGACTTGCCGGAGCCGGAAGCGCCGATCAACGCCACCATCTCACCGCGGCGCAACGAGATGCTGACGCCATCCAGCACGCGAACGCCGCGCTGAAAGGACTTCGAAATACCTCGGGCCTCTATGACGGTGTCCAAAGCGCTATCCCCCTCTACGGTGTCACAGTCGCTAACAACGGCTCGTGACAGGCAGATGAACACGGTTGCCGGCCTGTGATCTTCTCCACAGGCAATCCCGCCTAAACCGCGGGCCGGTCAAAAGGAATAGGCATAGGGCCGGACGATAGACTGGCCGAGCAACGCTTCGTGGAAGACCCGAAAGGGCGCGGTCTTTTGCTCTTGCCGCGCGATCGCAATGCGGTCGAGTCGCAAGGCGTGCGCCTGCGGGACCTGCCCAAACTTTTCGCAAAGAAATTGCAGCGCTCGCTCACGCTCGGGCGGCATGAGCGAGCCGGTGAGCGTCATGTGGAAGCGGAAGTCCTCAAACACGTAAGGGTAGCCCCAGCGGTCGAGTTGCTCGACTTGGCGCGGGCTTAGACCTCCGGCCAACCGGCGCGCGCGTTCTTCGTCGGTGATCAGCGCGCGGAAGCAGTCGAATTCCCGCACGCAGGCCTGTGCAAGGCGGTCGACATCGGGGCAGGCCGTGGCCGGCACAAGCGCAATGAACGAGCCGAGTGCGCGAACCACCAGTGTTCCGCCAAGCACGGCGGCTCGATCCGCGGCGAAGGTCAGCACTGCGCGTTCGAGATCGCTCTCCGTCGATCCGCTGGCCAGCCGAAACGGCGCCTTCAGCGTGGCATGAAAGCCGTAGACGCGTGGCTCGCGGGCGATGGCCGGCCAGGACGAAGCATCGGCATCGGCGATCAGCGGCGTCTCGCCCCCGCTATGGCAATCGTACCCAAGCACCGCCGCGCCGAAGCGATAAAGCGGCGTTTCGGCGCCGGGAACGAAATAGATCGCGTAGCGCGGCCCCATGTTCACCCGGTCACCGTAAGCGCTGCGCATCGACGAGATGGACGAGACGGCCATTGGCTATAGCTGCCACCAGCTTGGGCCGCCGCGCATCGCTGGCATCGACAACGATCACGTCGGCGCGGCGGCCGGCTTCAAGCGCGCCGCGATCGTCGAGGCCGGCGGCCTTGGCAGGCCGCGACGAAACATAAGACCACGCCTGCTGCAGCGGCACGACACCATCGGCCGCCAGCTGGAACGCGGCGAGCAGCGGCGCCGGATAGTAGTAATCCGACGCCAGGATGGTGCAGCAGCCGCGCGCGATCATGTCGGCGGCGCCGATCCAGCCGATGTGGCTGCCGCCGCGCACGACGTTGGGCGCGCCCAGCACGATATCGTCACCCGCGGCGGTCGCGTCCTGGGCGGTTTCGACGGTGGTCGGAAACTCCGCCAGCCGGCAGTCGAGCGCGCGGAACCAGCGCCGCTGCTCCGGGCTCGTGTCGTCGTGCGACAGCATCGGTGTGGCATTGGCACCGGCAGCGGCGGCGAGGCGCGTGATCGAGTCCGGCACCTCATCGGCGCGTCCTCGCAGGCACTCGACCAGCGCGACGAAATCCTCCGGCGAAAGCCCTGCCCGCTCCGCCATCTGCGCGATTTTGCGGGTACGCGGCGGCGTATTCGGTCCAGGCAGGTGGTCGTTGAAGCCGAGCATGCCGATACGGCTCTTCGCGATCCACTCGGTGACTTCGGCTTCGGCGTCCAAGTTAAATGCTTCGTACCGCAAGTGGAAGCGCGTGTCGGCGCCGAGCGACGTTTGCAGGCCTTCCATCGCTTCGAGGATGGTCCGCGCATTGGCCATGCTGCGTAGGCCCGGTTCCCAGGAGCCGGTGACGCCGTGATAGACGGTCGTAATGCCGTTACTGACGCACTGGCGGTCGCTTTCCATTAGCGCCACGTCGATGGGAAAACCGACTCCCGGCCGCGGCATCAACTGCCGCTCAAAGGCATCGCCGTGGATATCCACGATTCCCGGCAGCACATACAACCCATGCGCATCGAAACTGCGGCCATTGCCGCCCTCCGCCCCAACAGCGCTGATCTTTCCGTCTGCTTCTTCAAATGCGACATCGGCTGCAACAAATTGCCCGCCGACCAATGCCTGCCCGCCCTGAATGCGCATGACGGCCTCAGTGAGCGGCGGCTACGAGATGCGGCACCGGAGCCGCCGTCTCGTGTTTGTCGAGAAATGCTTCGGCGCTGAGCGTCCGGAAGTCCGGCAAGGCGGCGTGGAGCGCCTCATGCGGCCAGTTCCACCAGGCAAGTTGCAGCATGCGCGCCGCAATGCCATCGGCAAAGCGTTGGCGAACCACACGGGCCGGATTGCCCACGGCGATCGCGTAAGCCGGAATGTCCTTGGTCACCACGCTGCCGGCGCCGATCACCGCTCCGGTGCCGATGCGCCGTCCTGGCAGCACGATGGCGCCGTGCCCGATCCACGCATCGTGACCGATGACGACGCGATGCGCGCGCCGCCAGGCGAAGAATTCGTTTTCGTCGCGCTCGCCTTCGAAATAGGCGCTGGCGCGATACGTAAAATGCGACTGGCTGGCACGCTCCATTGGATGATTGCCCGGGTTGATCCGGGTCATCGCCGCGATCGACGTGAACTTGCCGATCGTGGCGTAAGCTATATCGCTGTCGTTGACCACGTAGGAGTAGTCGCCCATCTCCACTTCCATGAGCGTGGTGCGGGCGCCGACCTCGGTATAGGCGCCGAGGGTGGCCGCCGTCACCATTGCCGACGGATCGATGACGGACTCTGTCGAGAGTTTTTTGCTGGGCATGGTCCGAAAAGACAGACGACATCTTGACGACAGCCGCATGACAAGAGCGGGCGCCGCTCACAATTCGTTGTGGAGCATAACGGTGGCGCCACACTCCGCTCATTCCCGCGCAAGCGGGATTCCAGGGCAACGGGATGGAGTGCTTGGCAAAAAACTGGATCCCCGCTTCCGCGGGGACGAGCGGTTAATGAATTGGTTCCGAACGCTCAGCTTTCGACGATGAGCGCGATGCGGTCGGCGGCGAACCGCCCGCGCGTGGTCAGGATCGGCCGGCCATCGCCCGTCGTATCCACGCTTTCCACAATCAAGACCGGCCGATGCACCGATAGCCGCAAGCGCCCGGCGTCCACGGCATCGACAAAGGCCGCGCTGATGCGCGTCCATTTGCGTCGGAAGCCGCCGATTCCGTACTGCTCCAGCATGCGCGTAACCGAACGCGTGCGCCGAAACACCTTTGCTGCGTCAGAATAGAGCGTAGCCGACAGCCAGGTTGACGCCACCGAGACCGGCACACGATCGGCGGCCCGCACGATTTCGAGCCGGACGACGGGATCCCCCGCATTAAGCCCCAAATTTCCGGCGATTTCCTCGCTTGCCGGCTCCAGGCGATGGCCTTGCAGGCGTCCCTCGGCCTCGTGGCCCGCCGCCGCCATAACTTCAGAAAAGCGCGTGCGCTGGCCGATGCGGTAGTCGAGCTTATCGGTCTTTACATAGGTGCCGCTGCCGCGTTCGGTCTGAACCATGCCACGCGCCGCCAGATCCGCCATCGCGCGTCGGACGGTGTGACGGTTGACGCCGTAGCGCGCGGCAATTTCGGATTCCGGCGGCAGACGTTCTCCGTTCACATGTTTGCCGACCAAGATCATCTGCTCGAAATCGTCGGCAATGCAGCGCCACAACATGACGCCGCGTTCCAACAGATGGTTCTTACTTGGTCCACGCAGAGTCTTTGTGTGCATCGGGTGCCGTTGTCATCAAAGCGTCATTGGACGCGATCTATTAGTTGTCTACTGAAATAGACAACTTGCAGCACGCCGATGTCAATCGTTCAGCAGCACTTTACCGACGGACGCGATGAACGCCGTGCAGCGATGGCGGTGTTGGCGCAGGCCCGGGCCGACGAGATCGCAAACGGACTTGAGCGCATCGGCGACAGCTTCAGCTCCACCGAGCTGCGGCCGACCGAGATCGGTCTCGTGATGTTGCGCGGCCGCATTGGCGGCGACGGCGCCTCCTTCAATGTCGGCGAAGCGACAGTCACACGCGCGGCGGTGCAGCTCGCATCCGGCGAAAAGGGCTTCTCCTACGTGCTGGGACGCGATGCCAGAAAAGCGCAGCTCGCGGCCCTGTGCGACGCGCTCTTGCAAACGCAAGAACACCGCGCATCCATCGAGCAGCACGTGCTGACACCCTTGCGCGCCGCGCAGCAGCAGCAACGCGCGCTGAAACGCGCGCAGACAGCGGCCACGCGCGTCGATTTCTTCACGATGGTGCGCGGGGAGGATGCTTAATGACGACGCTTGCCCCCAATGCCGCTTTCGCCAGCCAGGCCGCATTCCGCGCGTTGATGGAAGCCTTTGCACGACCGGGCGAAATCAGAACGGTTCATTGCACCGGTACGCCCGCGCCGCTGGCGCAGGCAACCGCCGCGCTGGTGCAAAGCCTTGCGGACTACGAGACGCCGGTCTGGCTCGACCGGACGCTCGCCGCGGTGCCAGCGGTCGCCGAATGGATCCGCTTCCGCACCAGCGCACCGATCGTCGAGGATAAGCGTCAAGCCGCTTTCGCGCTCGTGCATGACGTGCACGCCATGCCGGATTTCACGCAGTTTACGCTCGGCAGCGAAGAGTACCCCGACCGTTCGACGACGCTGATCGTGCAGATCGAACGTTTCGAAGGCGAGCGATATGGCCTGACGGGGCCCGGCGTCAAAGGCCGGCGCGAACTGGCCGCGCAACCGCTGCCTGACGATTTCGCCGCGCGTTTCGCGGCCAACCGCGAACTGTTTCCGCGCGGCGTCGACGTCGTGCTGGTGGCAGACGACCGGATCGCAGCGCTGCCTCGCTCGGTGCGCCTGGTAAGGGGGATTTGAGCATGTATGTCGCAGTCAAAGGCGGCGAACGTGCCATCGAGAATGCGCATGCTCTACTCGCCGACGCGCGGCGCGGCGATCGCGACGTGCCCGAGCTGTCACTAGCGCAGATCGACAACCAATTGGCGTTGGGTGTCGACCGTGTGATGTGCGAGGGTTCGCTCTACGACCGCGAACTGGCCGCGCTGGCGATCAAGCAGGCGCGCGGCGACATGATCGAGGCGATCTTCCTGCTGCGCGCCTATCGCACCACGCTTCCCCGGTTCGGCGCGTCCGAGCCGGCCGCGACCGGCACAATGGATATTTGCCGGCGCATTTCCGCCACCTTCAAGGATCTGCCGGGCGGCCAGGTGCTTGGGCCGACCTTCGATTACACGCACCGCCTGCTCGACCACACCCTGGCAAATGGAAGCGACGTTGCGCCCGCAGCCACCGCGCCGGCCGACGACACGCCGTTCCGCTCGGTCACCGATCTGCTCGGCGATAGCGACCTGATCGAACGCGAGGGGGCGCAGGACGGTGACGTCGGCGATCTCACGCGCGAGCCGCTCTCCTTCCCCGCCGGCCGCGATCTGCGACTGCAGAATCTCGCGCGCGGCGACGAGGGCTTCCTGCTCGCGCTCGGCTATTCGACCCAGCGCGGTTACGGCCGCAACCACCCCTTCGCCGGCGAGATCCGTCTCGGCGAGGTCGAGGTCGAGTTCTTCGCCGAAGAGGTCGGCTTCGCCGTGCCGCTCGGCGCCATCTTCATGACCGAGTGTCAGATGTTCAACCAGTTCACCAGCGGCCTGACCGAAGCGCCGCGCTTCACGCGTGGTTATGGCCTCGTCTTCGGCCAGAGCGAGCGCAAGGCCATGGCCATGGCGCTGGTCGATCGCGCGCTGCGCGCGCGCGAACTGGGCGAGGAAGCAGGCAGCCCGGCGCAGGACGAAGAATTCGTGCTCAGCCATTCCGACAATGTGCAGGCCACCGGCTTCGTCGAGCACCTGAAGCTGCCGCATTATGTCGATTTCCAATCCGAGCTCGGCCTGTTGCGCAAGCTGCGCGCCGAATTCGCCGCGCGCGCGGATCAGAACAACATCGATACCAATACTTACGTGCAGGACGCCGCCGAATGACCGCCCCCGCCTATAATTTCGCTTATCTGGACGAACAGACCAAGCGGATGATTCGCCGCGCGATCCTCAAGGCGATCGCTGTGCCCGGCTATCAGGTGCCCTTTGCCAGCCGCGAGATGCCCATGCCTTATGGCTGGGGCACCGGCGGTGTACAGATCACCGCATCGATCCTCGGACCGGACGATGTGCTCAAGGTGATCGACCAGGGTTCCGACGACACCACCAACGCCGTCTCGATCCGCAAGTTCTTCGTGAAGACCGCCGGCGTGCGCACCACCACCGCAACGGCGGAGGCGAGCGTCATTCAAACGCGTCACCGCGTTCCAGAAGCGCCGCTCACCGAAACTCAGGTGCTGGTCTTTCAAGTGCCGATCCCCGAACCGCTGCGATTCCTGGAGCCGCGCGAGACCGAGACGCGGCGCATGCATGCGTTGTCCGAATACGGGCTGATGCACGTCAAGCTCTACGAGGACATCGCCCGGCACGGGCACATCGCGACCACCTACGCCTATCCGGTCAAGGTCGACGACCGCTATGTGATGGACCCTTCGCCGATCCCGAAATTCGACAACCCGAAGCTGAAAGATTGCCCCGCCTTGCAACTTTTCGGCGCGGGCCGCGAGAAGCGCATCTACGCCATTCCGCCATACACGCAGGTGGTGTCGCTCGATTTTGAGGATCACCCGTTCGAGCCCTATCGCCACAATGCGCGCTGCGAACTGTGCGGGGCGGACGACAGCTATCTCGACGAAGTCATCACTGACGACCGCGGCACCCGCATGTTCGTATGCTCCGACACCGACTATTGCGAAACCCGCCGGGCGCTGGGCCACGTCATGCCGGCCGGAGATACGGAGGCCGCGCGTGACGAGCGCTGATATCCTACAAATCCGGCCGGCGACAATCGCCGACCTACCCGGCGTGCTGGCGCTTTATGCGCAGCCGTGCATGGACAACGACCGCGTACTGCCCATGCAGGACGCGGAGACCATTTTCGCGCGCTTTGGCCGCTATCCAGATTACACGCTCTACGTCGCCGAGATCGACCGCCAAATGGTTGGCAGCTTCGCACTGCTGATCATGGATAATATCGGCCATCTCGGCGCGCCGTCAGCAGTGATCGAAGATGTCGTCGTCGATCCCGCACTGCACAGCCGCGGCATCGGGCAGACCATGATGGCCTTTGCAATCGAGCGCGCGCGCGAGATGCGCTGCTACAAGCTCGTGCTCTCGTCAAACGCAAAGCGCGAACGCGCACACGCTTTCTACGAGTCGCTCGGCTTCGAGCGCCATGGCTACAGCTTCCGCATCCTGTTTGAAGAGGCCGCGGCATGAGTTCCGCTGAAGCCGAGCGACCGCTGCTCGTCGCCGAGGGACTGACCAAATACTACGGCCGCCAGCTCGGCTGCCGCGACGCATCATTCGAGCTGTACGAAAGCGAGGTGATGGCTGTTGTCGGCGAATCCGGCTCGGGCAAATCAACGCTGTTGCAATTGCTGTCGGGTCAAAGCGAACCATTGTCCGGCCGTGTGCTCTACCGCATGCGCGACGGATCCGTCAGCGATTTGTGGTCGCTGAGCGAGCCGATGCGTCGCCTGCTTTACCGCACCGATTGGGGTTTTGTGCATCAGGACCCGCAGCTCGGCCTGCGCATGGGCGTCTCGGCCGGCGGCAATGTCGGCGAGCGGCTGATGGCGGTCGGGTGGCGCAACTACTGCGACATCCGCGACGTCGCCACTGACTGGCTCGGCCGCGTCGAGATCCCGGAGAACCGCATCGACGACACGCCGCGCACCTATTCCGGCGGAATGCGCCAGCGCTTGCAGATCGCGCGCAATTTGGTGACCTCGCCGCGGCTCATCTTCATGGACGAGCCGACTGGCGGCCTCGACGTCTCGGTGCAGGCGCGGCTGCTCGATCTCCTGCGTCGCATCGTCTCCGAAATGCGTCTCGCGGCCGTCGTCGTCACACACGACCTCGCTGTCGCGCGGCTATTGTCGAACCGCATTATGGTGATGAAGGGCGGCGCGGTGATCGAAGCCGGCCTGACCGACCAGGTGCTCGACGACCCGCACGAGCCCTACACGCAACTTCTCGTCTCTTCGATTTTGCCAGCGTGAGGTCCGGTATGCCCGCTCTCGAACTCTCCGCGGTGACGAAGACCTTCACCATGCACCTGCAGGGCGGCTTGCGCCTGCCAGTGCTGCGCGACGTCAGTTTTGCCGTGGCGCCCGGTCAATGCGTCGCGCTCACCGGGCCCTCCGGCACCGGCAAATCGTCGATCCTCAAGCTGATCTACGGCAACTACCGTTGCGACGCAGGCAGCATTCTCGTCCACGACGGCGACGGCATGGTCGACGTGGCGAACGCGACGCCGCGGCAGATCCTTTTTATGCGCCAGCGCGCACTCGGCTATGTCACGCAGTTCCTTCGTGCTGTGCCGCGCGTGTCGGCACTCGACATCGTCGCCGAACCGCTGGTGACGAAAGGCGTGCCGCGCGAAAGCGCCACCGTGCGCGCAGCCGACATGCTTCGCCGCTTTAACGTACCGGAGCGGCTGTGGAGCCTGCCGCCGGCGACGTTTTCCGGCGGCGAGCAGCAGCGCATTAATCTCGCACGCGGGCTGCTGCCCGCGCACCCCATCCTGCTGCTCGACGAGCCGACTGCCTCGCTCGACGCCCGCAACCGCGCGGTCGTGGTTGAGCTGGTGCGCGAGCGCAAGAGCCAAGGCGCCGCCATCGTCGCCATTATGCACGATGACGACGTGCGTGACGTCGTCGCCGACGCCACCGTCGATGTCACCCAATTCGCCAACGCCGCGTGAACGCCATGGCCCAAGCAGACGCCTGCATCTTCCAGAACGCCCGCATCGTGCTGGCCGACCGCATGATCGAGTGCGGCTATGTCGTGGTCGCGAACGACCGCGTCGCCGAAGTTGGCGAAGGCGCGGCGCCCGAACGCGGCATCGACTTCGGCGGCGATCTGCTGCTGCCGGGGTTGGTCGAGTTGCACACTGACCACCTTGAAGCGCATTACATGCCGCGCCCCAAAGTACATTGGGACCCGATGGCGGCGGTCATCTCCTATGATGCCCAGATCGCCACCAGCGGCATCACTACCGTCCTCGACTCACTGCGGGTGTGGCGCGAGGAAGGCGCCGAGGACGTCGACGGACAGGCCGCAAACCTGGCGCTCGCCATCGAGCGGGCGCGCAACGCGGGCCTCTTGCGCATCGAGCATTACCTGCATTTGCGCTGCGAAGTCCCAATGCCAAAGGTTGTGGTCGATTGCAGCGAACTGATCGGCCGGCCAGATGTGCGGCTGATGTCGCTGATGGACCACACGCCAGGGCAACGCCAGTTTCGCGACCCGACAAAACTGCGCGAATATTACCGCGGCAAAAGCGGCGGTATGTCAGACACCGATCTCAACGTCCTGTTTGCACGCCGCATCGAAAATCATTCCCGCTATGCGGCGGGCAATTATCGCGGGTTGATCCAGCTCGCCGGAGAACATAGAACGCCGCTCGCCAGCCATGACGACACCACGCGCGAGCACGTCGAACAATCGATTGCCGACGGCGTCGCCGTTGCGGAGTTTCCGACCACGGTCGAAGCGGCCGAAGCACTGCATGCCGGTGGGGTGAAGGTGCTGATGGGCGCACCCAATCTCATCCGCGGCGGGTCGCATTCGGGCAATGTCGCAACCGCCGAGCTCGCACAAGGCGGCCTGCTCGATATTCTGTCGTCGGACTATGTGCCATCGAGCCTGTTACTCGCGGCGCTGCGCCTGCCGGAAGCCGCCGAGAACTTCGACTTGCCGGCCGCCGTCCGCACCGTCAGCAAGACACCGGCCGATGTCGTCGGCCTGACGGACCGCGGCGAGATTGCCGTCGGCAAACGTGCCGACATCATTCGCGTGCACCGTAACGATGATGGCGCAGCCGTTCGCAGCGTCTGGAACGGAGGCCGACGCGTGGCATGAACGCAGCACCTGCCCAACCACCTTTGATGGTGTCCAAGCCGATCGGCCCCGGGCGCTTGGTGCTGGTGGTGGGGCCGAGCGGCGCTGGCAAGGATACCGTGATCGCAGGCACGAAGGCAGCGTGCAGCAGCAGTGCCGACATCGTGTTCCCCCGCCGTGTCGTTACGCGATCTGCCTCAGTGGCCGAGGACCACGACACTTTAACAGATGACGCATTCGATCACGCCGTGGGGAACGGCTCGTTCGCCTTTTGGTGGCAGGCGCACGGCCTCAAGTACGGCATTCGGCGCAGCGCCGACGACGATGTTCGCTTCGGGCGCACGATCGTCTGCAACGTCTCGCGGGGGATCGTGCCCAACCTGCGTATGCGCTACGCCCGCGTCGATGCGGTGCTGATCACCGCGCCCGTAAACGTCCTGTCGGCGCGGCTCGCTGGCCGCGCGCGCGAAACCGGCGGCACGCTGGTGAAGCGGCTCGAACGCAACGATACGTTCACGGAGTTCCGCGCCGACTATGTGATCGAGAACACGAGCGCGCCAGAGGCCGCGGTGCAGATGTTACTCGGCGTGATCTTTTCAACGAACGAAGGCGATACGCGGCGCTGGTAGAAATTCGTACCTGCAAGATCGGTCAAGCCTTGACCTGCTTTCGTACGCACGTCAACGTGACTATTATAGATCTAATTTCTAAAGACGAATTTCGCCGAGATTGATGCTGGCTCCAAGCGCAGTTTCGACGATCCTCTTAGTTCCGTCTTTTGTCGCGATCTCTATCAAATAGGTCCCGGAGTTTTCGTCCAGCCGATCAAACCTGAAGTCGCCGAAGTTGTCGGTTGTCGTTTCAGAAACAACGCTATTACCCTTTTTCAGTTGCACCTTCGCGCCTTCTACACAATCCACGCTGTCGCCGGCTTTGGTTGAGACGGTGCCACCGATGAAACACTTGGAATAGCGCCATAGATTCTTGTAATAAACGCGCGGCTTGGCGCCCCATTCGGGGTTCATCACGTCGAGTTTTTCTTCGCGCGCAAGACGCTCCATCTCCGAATCCTCAACCTTGACCGCGCGCATGGCGCCCGTCGGACACACTTGGTGCCCACGGGTCTGCTTCCAGCCCTGGTCAATCAGATGAGCGTCGAAAGTCCAAGCCTGCGGCAGTTTCAGTTCTTCGTTCCACCAGATATGACCGTAAGGGCAGGCATCGACCAGTTGCTTCTGTCCCTTTGCCCTTTCAGGATCGATGACGACAATGCCGTCTTCCCGCTTGCGGACAGCCCCGGATTTGTCGACCTTCATACAGGGCGCGTCGTCACAGTGATTGCACGTCGTCGGAACATAGGCGACGTCGATCATCGGCACCTGCCCGCGCTCCTTCTGGAGGATGTTGATCCACTTATGACCGTGTTTCGGCATCGCCGCAGAATAGCCCGGGAAATCGTTGCCAACGTATTCGTCCATCGCGGCAAGCGTGCACAAATTGCAATTGGTGCACTCAGCGACGTCGATGATCAAGTTCCATTTCTTCATCGTCATACTCGCAACGTTCAGGAGCGCATCAGCCTGAGGCCTTGCGGCCTCAGGCCGTCGCCATCACTTCGGTATCTGCGGCACCACCAGATGAAACAGCTTCAGGGGCGCCCCCGCTTCCGCCTGGATGGTCGCTGTTTCGGCGGGCCCGAGATAGATGCCGCCGCCCTTCTCGACGTCGTAGTCCTTGTTGTTGAGCCGGATGCGGCCCTTGCCGTCCATCACGTAGATGAGTTGATACTTGGTAGCGGCATCCGCGGTGAAGCTCTCTGCGTCCTTGAGCCAACGCAGCGAACCCAGCACGTTCTTGGCTCCGCATAGCGCCTGGTTCAGCACTTCGACAACTTCGCCTTGGCCAGACGCGGCCTTTTTCGGGAGCTTGTTGGTATCGATGAATGTCAGCGACATGGTCTTCTGTCCTTCATAGCATTGGATGATCAGGTCTGAATCCAAACTTTGCCGTCCTTGCGCTCCCAGCGCAGGTCGTCGTCGGTACCTTCAAGAATGGTGGTCTTGAACCGGTTTGGGGCCTGGAATTCGAAATAGAACAGCGGCTCAGTGGCGCGCAGACGGTGTTTCTCCTCGGCCGGAATGAAGATCATGTCGCCGGGCCCAACTGCCCGCACGCCCTCGTCCGATTCCACCGTCGCCTTACCGTTGATGATGAAATAAAAATGCTCGCAATTCTTGTGCAGATGCAACGGGGACGCGGCATCTTTTTTATAGTACATGACACCGGCCAGCATGTCGTCAATCTTGGCAAGCTCCTGATTGACGAAGAAAATGCGTTCGCGCGCCGCTTTGGCGTCGATCAGCGCCGGCAGATCGCTTTCCTTGAAGATGTAGGCCATTAGGCATTCTCCTTCTGTTGCGGCTGCGGCGTTGAAAGATTACGGCCGTCGACCGATAGGGTTCACGTCAATCGTCACTTCGCCAATGCCGGCTCTGCGGCGGGCTTGCGCTCAACCTGGACGTCTTCTCCCGTTTGGGCGAACGCCTCTGAGATGTATTCTGTCTTGCCGTCCCACACTTCGATTTCGACCAGACCTTGTGCGCCGGCGAGCGAATGCGTGGACTTGGTTTGCGAACGGTGCGGCATCAGCAGGTTAACGACGCCGCCGCGATCGACGGACCGGCCCGGCTCGCCCATTGGTTCGTACAGCGCCGAGGCCTCGTAGCTGCTGGCCACGCCCCGCGGCAACCGCTGCGTCAGCACCGCCGCGCAAATCACCGCGCCGCGGTCGTTGTAGACCTTGACCAGATCGTGCTGTTTGATTCCGCGCTCCGCGGCATCTTGCGAATTGATGCGTACGACCCAGTAGTACCAATCCTTCACCTTCACCCGGTGGTCCGGGATGTTGAGCAGGAAACTGTCCTTGCCGTCGCCCTGGGTGTGGAAGCTGTACTTGCTGTGCGGCGTTAGGAGCTGCACCGGATATTTCCGGAACAACTCGCCCGACTGCGGGCCCTCCCACGACGGCACGTATTCGACGACCGGCGGCCGCTCGGGGTCCTTCGCGCGCTTGAGGCTGTTGCATTCGAACTCAAGCTTGCCCGATTGAGTCTGCAGGCCCTTGAGGAACTCCCCTGAATAATCGGACGGCAGCGGATGCGGCTCCGGCACATCCTTCTTGCGACCTTCCCAGAACCACCGGAAGGACACCGGCGCGCGCAGCTTCTCCTTCTCCGTCGGTACGACGTAGTAGCCGCGTTTCAGGAACTTCTTCCACGAGATATTCTTCGGCAAGTCTGACGCATCGAACAGGCGCTTCACCCAGTCGATTTCATTGACGCCTTCGGAGAAGTAATTGGCGAGCCCGAGCCGTTTGCAGATCTCGTTGAAGATCCAGAAGTCCGACTTAGACTCCCCGAGCGGTTCGATGGCCGGCGACTGGAAGATAATGACGCGATGGTTGAGTTGTTGCTGGCCATGGTGACCGTAGCCACCGAGCCCGGCCCACTCGCTGATGTCGGCCCGCTCGAAATTGGTGCAGGCGGGCAGAATGACGTCAGCGAATTTGCTGTCACCTTCAAACCAGATCGCCTGACTGACAATGAACTCCAGATTCGGCGATTGGAACATCTTCACGTGGCGGTTCGTGTTGTTCATGGTCGAGACCAGCGATCCGCCATACTTGAACAACATCCGCACCGGCGCATGCCCCGCCGCCGGATAGCTGAACTTGCCGAACTGCACTTCGATCGATTTTCCGTTCCACGCATAGCCACCGTCGGCCTTGCCGTCGAGAATGGCTTCCGGCAGATAGATGCGCGGAATCTTCTGTTGTGGCGTATTCATGGTCGGCAGCTGTGGCATGCGCTGGAACAGCGAGACGGCCATCGCGGTCTTCTCGATATCACCCGACATGCCGCCATCGGCATAGCCCGGGAAGTAGAAGTTGAGATCGACCGGAGCGCCCCATTGTAGATTGCCCATGTTGACGCCGGGCTTGCCCAGCCCCTGCATGGCGATCAGGCACACCATGGTGCGCGCCCACTGAATACCGGTCTGGTTGCGGCATGCGCCTCCATGGCCGTTACCCCAGCCGCCACAGCCGAGATATGTGCGTTTGGTGCCCCATTCGCGTGCGAGCGCCCGCACGTCCTTGGCGGGGACGCCGGTCTCGTTCTCTTGCCACTCCGGCGTCTTCGGCACGCCATCGCCCTCGCCCATGACGTAGGCCTTCCAGGCGTCGAAGCCGACCGTGTGTGTGGCCACGTATTCCTTGTCGTAGAGGCCTTCCTTGATCCAGACATGAGCGATTGCCAGGGCGAGCGCGGGCGAGGTAGTCGGCTTTGGGCAGATCCATTTGCCAGGCAGGAACTGGGCCGACGAGTTATAGTGAGGGTCGATATGCACGACCTTGATGCCCAGCTTCTTCAGCCATTGCCGACGCACCGTACCTTCCTGGGCGCCATAGGAACCGCTGTTGGTTTCCGGATCGGCCGACCAGAAAACCACCATTTCGCAGTTTTGCAGGAGATCCTCGACGGTGCCGTAAGTCTCGCACTGGCCGACGCGCATGGTGTAGCCCCAGTGATGCGACGCGCCCCAGTACCAGCCTTCCCAGCTGTCCGGATTGTGGTGCACCGGCGTGTGCCCGACGGCGTTGGCAAACCGATACAGCGCGCTGAGGTAATAACCGATGTGCCCCCACGTATGATGCGAGCCGTGTGAGACGGCCATCGCACCGGGGCCGTGGTCATGCTTCACGCGCTTGATTTCGTTGGCGACGATGTCGAGCGCCTCATCCCAGCCGATCCGGACATAGCCGGACTTGCCCCGGTTCTGCGGATTGCGCTCGCCCTTCGGATCGAAATCGACTCGTTTCATTGGGTAGAGCAAGCGATCGGGTGAATAAATCATCGCCTTGCTGTTCTGACCGTGCGGCGCCAGCGTCGTCTTCCGTGGCGGTGTGAACTCCATCCCGTGCGCACGAATGGTCCATGGCTGCGGATCGTCGCCGTCAAAATCGATCGGCGTGGTACGGATTATCTTGCCGTCCTTGACGTAGACGAAAAGCGGGCCGCCGTTTGCCATGTTGCAATAGCGCATCGAACCGTCCGGCATCGGCGTGCCGAATTGCCAATGCGCGGTCTGCATGCCCATGAGCATCTGCGCGAACCAGTTCGTCAGGTCTTCCTCGCCTTCGACGCCGAGGACGAAATCTTTCTGCGCGTTGATCTGGTTCAGCCAATTGATTGGCGGCGTCAGCAGCGAGGCACCGATGGCGGCGTTCTTGAAGGCGAGCGTGACGTCTGGCTTCTTGTGCATTCCAGCGGCCGAACGGATGTTGCCGTCGCGAAGCTCAATCCAGCGGCCGATCTCCTCATCGCGCGCTTTGATCTGCGCCACCAGGTTGCGCTCCTTGAGCCGCGCAGCAAAAGCGGGATACCTCCACGCGGTGAACTTGAGCATCACCGACAGGCCAAACAGGATGATCGAGAATTTCAACCGCGAAAGCATTATGCTTACCTTTTTTGGCGTGTTGAATGGCGCGGAGCCTGGTCGCACCGCGCCGCCTCAAGACTATAGACTATACAACCGCGTCCGATCATCTATTGATGCAGATTGCCGGAACGCTGATCGATTCTAGCGATCGCCGGCGCCACCCTGCCGCCGCGTCCGCGCCGGGCGCGCGGCTTTCTTGGCCGGTACGGTTCCTGCAGCTATACGCTCGATTTCGTCGAGAAATTCGAGGCAAACCGCCGACAACTCGTGCTTGGCGCGAGATATCACCGCGACCTGCCAGGGCGGCATCGGCGAATCGAGCTCCAACAGCGCAATCGACGAGGGCTGGCGGTCCCCCAAAAAGAGCTGTGAGGGCATCAGCGTAACGTAATCGCCATTCTCGACGAGCGCGCGCGCGCAGGCGAAGGACGTGCACTCGATCGTGCTCTTGGGCAGCGGGAGACGGTTGGACGCGAAGGTCTGCTCAAAAACGTCGAGCCCGGTATGGCTTCGCCGGTAAATGATCCAATCAAGATCGAGCAAGTCCGCGAGCTTGAGCTTGCGCGCGCTGATGAAAGGATGATTGGCGCGAACGGCGGGCACCAAGCGATCCTTGACCAGACTGACGAAGTTAAGCGTCTCGTCGCGCGGCCGCGCCGGCACCAGGCAGATCGCGATATCGACATCGCCGCTACGGATCGCCGGCAGCATGTCCGGGTAGACAGCTTCCGAAATTCGAAAGTTTACCCGTGGGCGCGCGCTCTGGAACGCCACCACCGCACGCGGTAGTAAGCCCATCGCGACAGTCGGCGAGGCGGTCACGCGGATCTCGCCGACCTGAGCGCCTTGGATCATCTGCACGTCGTTGCGCGCGTGGCGCAGCTCCGCTTCGATGATCTTGGCGCGGACCAGCAGCGCCTCACCCGCAACCGTCGGAGCAACCCCGCGGGCCCCACGGTGCAGTATCTCGGCCCCAACCTCGTCCTCCAGTTGCTGCAAGCTCTTGCTGATGGAGGATTGCGAGAGATGCAGGTTCTTGGCGGCCTGACGGAACGTGCCGGCCTCAATCACCGCAATAAAATTCCGAAGTTGAATTAACTTCATACGGTTCACCCTGAACGGACGGCCGCGGCCTCACACAATTCGCATCCGCCGATTGAAAGATCGCACTCCGGCATACTTGCGAGATACCAACACAGTCTGGCAGCCTAACGGACTTTTCACTCGACAGGACCGCAATGTGACTGAGACCAGTCACCAAGCTACACCATTCGCAAGCTCGCCTTCACACGTAGGCACCGCATTGGCGGCTTATTTTCACCCAACCGCATCTTGCCCTGACGCACCAAAATACGCGGCCATTCTACCGGGATCGCCGGCAAGATCGGCGGAGCTTCCCTCATAAATGATCTGGCCACGGTCAAGCACGATGGTGCGTGGCGCGAAGCTGAGTGCCACATTCACGTATTGCTCGACCAGTATGATCCCAAACTCTCCCGTATCCCGCAGCAACTTGAAAACCTCGAACAGCCGTTCCACAATCACCGGCGCAAGGCCCTCCATCGGCTCGTCCAAGAGCAGAAGCCGCGGATTGCCCATGAGTGCCCGCGCGATGCTCAGCATCTGTTGCTCGCCGCCGGAAATCTCGAGACCGCCGTTGCGACGGCGCGACTTCAAGTTCGGAAACAGCTCGTAGATGCGTTCGAGATTCCACGGTCCCGGCTGCGCGGCGATGAGCAAATTCTCCTCGACCGTCAGCGAGCGGAAAACATCGCGCGTCTGCGGCACATAGCCAATGCCGCCGCGCGCGCGATAGTAGGGGGCGAGCTGCCCGATCTCCCGCTCGCGAAATTCGATATTGCCGGCGTGCAATCGCGTCTGCCCGGCGATCGTCTTCATCAATGTCGATTTGCCGACGCCGTTACGCCCGAGCACCGCCAGCACGCCGCCCTGCTCGAGCGCGAACGAGACGTCCTCGACGATGACAGTTGGGCCGAACCCGGCGGTTACCCGGTCAAGCCGCAGCAGAGCGGCCATGTTTGCTGTCTCCAAGATAGACTTCGCGTACGCGCGGATCGGCGGCGATATCACTTGGCGCCCCCTCCACCAAGATCGACCCCTGCACCAGAACCGAAATCTGTTGAGCGAAACGGAACACTAGATCCATGTCGTGGTCGATCAACAGCACCGCGATCTCCTTCGGCAGGGTCGCGATAATGTCGAGGATGACGTGGCTCTCCGCAGTCGGGATTCCGGCGGCTGGCTCATCGAGCAGCAGGATTTTGGGACGCAACGCCAGCGCGATGGCGATTTCGAGCAGGCGTTGACGGCCATAGGGCAATAGCTGCGCCGGAACATGCGCGACGTCGCCGAGACCGACGCGGTCGACCAGCTCGTCGACACGGACAAGCTGCTGACGATGTTGGAACACCGAACGCAGCAGGTTGCCGGCAATGCCTTCGCATTCGGCCACCGCAAGAAACACGTTCTCACGCACGGTCATCTTGGGGAATAGCGAAGTGATCTGAAATGTTCGGCCGATGCCGAGCCGGATGCGGCTCGCTTCGTCCAAATCGGTGATGTCGGTGCCGTTGAGCAGCACGTTGCCGGACGACGGCCGCAGGCGTCCGGTGATCAGATTGACGAAGGTCGTCTTGCCCGCGCCGTTGGGGCCGATCAGCGCCCGGCGCTCGCCGGGTCGAAGCGTGAAATTCACGTTCGCGATCACCGGGTTCGAGCCGAACGAACGGTTGAGGTCGCGGGTTTCCAGCGTCGCGGTGTCCATCATGGGTTCCTGCGCCGCTTGACGGCATCGATAGCGCGCTCAGCGATGCCAAGAATGCCACCCGGCGCCAGTGTCACCATGGCGATGAGAACGATGCCCTGCCCGAGGAACCAGTTCGCTGGGTCCTGCTTGGCAAGCAGGTCCTGGGCGATCATGAAGACGGGAACGCCGATAAAGGCGCCATAGAGACGGCCCGAGCCGCCCAGGATCAGCATAATCAGGATATTGCCCGACAGTTCGAAGCTGAGCGAATAGAGCGCGACGAACTGCGTGCTCTGCGCCTGCAAGGCACCGGCCAGGCCGGCCAGCGCCGCCGAGATCACATAGACGATGAGGCGCCGGCGCATGATCGGACAACCGATCGCCGCCATGCGCGCGTCATTCTCGCGAATGCCGCGCAGCGACCAGCCGAACGGCGAATTGATCAGCGCCCGCACAAAGACGAAGACCAGGAACAGTACGGCCAGGCTGTAGAAGAATGCAGTCTTGCCGCGGAAGTCAAACTCGAACAGACCGAACACCGGCGCGAAGGAGACTCCCTGCAGCCCATCCTCGCCGCCGGTCAGACCGGTCGCCATGTTGGCGATCTCGTACAGCAGAAAGGCCGACGCCATCGTCAGCATCAGCAGCGTGAGCCCCTTGGTGCGAAGAATGGCGACACCGAAGACTAAGCCGGTGACGGCGGCCAGAACCATCGCGCATAGCGCGGTGAAAATCGGATCGGTAAAGCCGTGCACCGAGAGAATGCCGGCGGTATAGCCGCCGACGCCAAACAGCCCGGCATGACCGAGGGTGACGATACCCGCATAACCCACCAGTAGATCGAGCGACAATGCGAACAGGATCATCACGAAAACCTGGTTCACCAGCGGCTCGTATCCCGGCAGTGCGAGCGGCAGGGCCGCCGCCGCCAACCATGGGAGCAGCTTCAGTGGCTGGACGAATGCCGACGGTGCGGCCAGGTTGGGGATCGGCGATGTAGAGGCCATTGTCACGACGCGGCCTTATTGCGGCGTTCCATGATGCCGTTCGGCCGCCAAATGAGAACAACAAAGACAAAGACAAAAATGAATATCGATCCGGCTTCCGGCACAAAATAGCGGCAAGCGGTATCCGATACCCCGATTGCCAGCGCAGCGACGAAGGGCCCCTTGATGTTGCCAAGACCGCCGACGGCAACGACGATCAGAAAGTAGACAATATACTGGAGCGGATAGGCCGGAGCGATGGCGAGTACATCGGCACCCAGGCCTCCTCCCAGCGCAGCCAAGCCCGTACCCAAACCAAAGGCGGCGGCAAACAGTCGGCTGGTATTGATCCCGATCGATTGCGCCATCGCGCGATCGTCGACGGCGGCGCGGATGCGCGCCCCGAACAAGGTCCGATCGAACACGAACCACAGCCCGGCGATCACCGCCGCGCCGAATCCGACCAATGCCAGCCGATAGGCCGGCAGCGGCAGCTCAAGGATCGTCACCTGACCTTTTAGATAGTCCGGCAATTGGATCGGCTGGGCGAGCGGCCCCCACGCGATGCGGACGAGCGCGACCGAGACCAGAATGAGTCCGAACGAGAAAAGCACCTGATCGAGTTCCGACCGGCCATAGAAACGACGGTAAAGCGTCCGCTCCAGCACGAAGCCGATCGCCGCGACAAGAACGCAACCGATCGCAAGCGAAAACAGGAACGGAACGCCGAACCGATTCATAAAGGTAACGGTGGCGTAGCCGCCCAGCATGGCGAACACGCCGTGCGCAAGATTGACAAAGCCCATCAGCCCCATCGTCACCGAGAGTCCGACGGAGATCAGGTACAGGATCATACCGTAGGAGATCCCGAAGAAGAGGATCGTGATGAGCGTTGTCACTGCTTTGCGCCCGGCGCGATTTGCTTGCTATTGCCCTGGTTTCTTGTTGAACGTCTTCCACGGATCGCCGAACTGACCGACCGTCTCAAATTCGATGTTGGCAAGACGCCCGTTCTTCTCCTCAACCCGGCGCAGGTACAGATTCTGGACCAGATCGCCCGCCTCGTCGATCCGGATCGGCCCACGCGGACTGTTCGGGTCGGACCAGGAGCGCAGAAGTTTCATGGTCGCATCAGGGTCGATCTTGCCCTTCTGTGCCTTAATCGCATCGAAGATCGCATGCATGCCATCCCAGCCTGCCATCGCGAAGAAGGTGGGAACGGAGTCGGCGCCGTATTCCTTTTTCCAGGCGGCGACGAAGTCGAGATTGCTCTGGCGCGTCGCCGCCGGCGAATACTGACCGAGCGAGATCACGCCCAGGGCGCTGCGGCCCATGTTCGGCAACTCCTCATCATACGTGATGTCGGACGGGCCAATCAGCTTGATTTTCGACTTGATAATGCCGACGTCGTCAAACGCCTTCATAAACGCGGTCGCCTGCGGACCGCCCGGATTGAACACATAGACGACGTCCGGATTGGCATCCTTGACCTTCTGGAAGTACGGCAGATAGTCGGTCGTCTTCAGCGCGATGCGCACCGAACCGGAAATCGTGCCGCCGCCCTCGGTGAAGCCCTTGATGAATGCGGCCTCGCCGTCGTGCCCGGGAGCGAAGTCGCTCACCACGGTGTAGGCATTCTTCCAGCCCTGCTTCGCCGCCCACATGCCCAACGGATAACTGGTCTGCCACAGCGTCCAACCGGTCCGCACGACATAGGGCGATTGCAGCGTCACTGCACTGCCGCCGGCGGTCATCGTGACGAATGGCACTCTCGCCTGCTTGGTCAGCGCGGCGACCGCCATCGCGTTCGGCGTCCATTGGCCGCCCGTCAGAATCTGCACCTGGTCGCGAAGCACAAGCTCTTGGGCGAGCCGCTTGGCGAGGTCAGGATTAACGCCGGTGTCGTCGCGCTTGATCAATTCAACCTTAACGCCGGCCGGCAAGTCCTTTTCGTGCAGCTTGACGTACAGGCTGACCGCGCGGTCGATCTGTTCGCCAAGCGCGGCATCGCGCCCCGAGTAAGTCAGAATCATGCCGATCTTGACCGTCTCGGCCGCCGCGGGACTGTGCGCGGCAAGTGCGAGCGTCATTGCCGCACCGATGAAAGCACCGCGACGCAGGAACCTCGCGCCGGTCGTTCGTGTGAAGCTCATGATCGCCTCCGTAATTCCGCTGGTTGAACGCTTCGTCCCGTGAACCCGACTCGCGGCTTTGCGTTCGGGCGATACAGATCGTCGGCTGATTGATACCGTCGCCCGATGCGCGCACCAGCGGCCCGCTGATGCTTGCATTCGGCGCATAGTATTTTTCTGATTTTGAGTATAGGTTGGCAGCGATCAGAAACTGATGCAGATTGGTGGAACAATGATCGATTTTAGCGATCGATCTGCCATCACGATTGCCGCTCCGGCCGCAAGACGAGTCGGGCGCGGCCGTTGGAAACACGCTTCCGGCCGTCACGCGCTGGATTTCCGTCAGGCCGGCAAGGCCACCGGATCGGCCGATGATCGCCCAAAACTATCACAGGTTTCATATTCTGCATTACTAAGCGATCGCATACCTGGCTAAACTGACCCACGCGTAGCCCCGCCTGGGGCCTCCTGATACGATCTCGCTTCTGCCACTCCATCAAGCCGCTAATCCCGTCGGCGATGAAATTGCGAGGATGACATATGAAGTACAATCGACCGCAAGCGACGGCGTCCTGGGGAATGATGGCCAAGGATTGGGAGCGAGGGATCGATTACGACCGGCTCTACAAGGAACGTCTCGCGCGCGCGCAGAATGCGATCCGTCACGCCGGTCTCGGCGGCGTGATCGCCTTCAATTTCGACAACATCCGCTATCTTACCGGCACGCATATCGGCGAATGGGCGCGCGACAAATTCATGCGCTATGCCTTGTGCCCGGTTCAAGGCCCCCCGTTTTTGTGGGACCCCGCCCCTCCCGCCAAGCGCCTGTCGTCGCCATGGATTGCCGACAATGTCGCGGCGCCGATCTCGACCATGCAGGGCGGGCTGCCGCCACAAATGAACGTCCAAGGCGACTTCGCCAAGCAAATCAAGAAGGCGCTGGTGCATTTCGGCATCGAGAAGGAGCCAATCGGCATCGATCTGATGGAATTGCCGATGCTGCGCGCGCTCGAGAAGGAAGGCATCGAAGTCGTCGATGGTCAACAGGCCTTGCTCGATGCCCGCGAGGTCAAGACTCCCGACGAGATCGAGCTCCTCAAGATGGCTTGCGCCATGGTCGATGCGACTTACGTCGACATCGCCAGGGCGATCAGGCCGGGCACTCGCGAGAACGAGCTGGTGGCCATCGCGAACGACCGGCTATTTCGCTTGGGCTCCGAGCGTGTCGAATGCGTGAATTCTGTCTCCGGTCCGCGCGGCCGGCCGCACTCGCACACGTTTTCAGATCGACTCATTCAGCCGGGCGACATGGTGTTCCTCGACATCATGCACTCGTTCAACGGCTACCGCACCTGCTACTACCGCACCTTCATCTGCGGCGAGCCGAACAAGTATCAGATCGACGCCTACGAGACGGCCTCGAAATGGATCAGCGCCTCCATCGACATGATCCGCCCAGGCATCACACCCGATCAGGTGGCGGCGGTATGGCCGGACGCGCAGGAGTTCGGTTATCGTGACGAAGCCGAGGCGTTCCTGCTGCAATACGGGCATGGCGTTGGCCTGTCGCTGTGGGAACGGCCGATCATTTCCAAGCGCTACAGCGGCCAGAACACGCCCCTCAAGGAAGGCATGGTGTTCGCGCTCGAGACCTGGAAGGGTGCCGAGGACGGCTCCGGAGCGGCGCGTATTGAGGAAGAGGTCGTGGTGACCAAGGACGGTTGCCAGATCATCACGAACTTCCCGTCTGATCGCCTGATCTCGTGCGGGCTGCCGGGCTGTGAGGTGTTTTGAGGGGCAAAGGCCGCCTGCCCGCTGTGGCAGTTCTGGGCAACTGCGCCTATATAGCGTGGGTGTCTCAGATACGGGGTAAGCCTTGCCTCACATACCCGTCACCATCCTGACCGGCTTTTTGGGCAGCGGTAAAACCACGCTGCTCAATCACGCGCTGCGTGAGCCGGCGATGGCGAACACGGCAGTGATCATCAACGAGTTCGGCGAGATCAGCCTCGACCATGTGCTCGCGACGCAGAGCAATGACACCATCATGGTGCTCGAGAACGGCTGCCTGTGCTGCACCGTGTTCGGCGATCTCGTCACCACGCTGAACAACCTCTACCACGCCCGCGAGGACGGCGAGATTCCCCGTTTCGACCACGTCGTGATTGAAACATCGGGTCTTGCCGATCCATCGCCGCTGTACCAAGCTTTCCTGTCCGATCCGACCCTGGCCGGCCTCTATCGCCTCGGCATCGTCGTCGCGACCGTCGACTCGGTGAACGGTCCCGGCACGCTCGACATGCACATCGAATCGGTGCGCCAAGTCGCGCTCGCCGATCGCATTCTCATCACCAAGCTCGATCTCATCGATTCCGCGAAAGCAAACGAGGTCGAAGCCACGCTGACGGCACGCCTGCGCGATATCAACCCGGCGGCGGAAATTTCGCGCATCGACGACCCGGCATTCGACATCAGCGCCCTGTTACGCAGCCCCGGCTTTGATCCGGCCGCGCCCAAAAAGGATGTGCGCACATGGCTTAATGCCGCTGCCTACGAGCAGCATCACGACCATAACCACGACCATGACCACGACGATCACAACCACCACCATGGGCCGCACGACCGCGACATCGCCTCGTTCTGTTTCGTCCGTGAAACGCCGATCCCGCGCGAAGCGCTACAATTGCTGCTCAATGCCTTGCAGCAGAACCTCGGTCCCAACTTGCTGCGGGTGAAAGGCATCGTCCATGTCGCCGAGGAGCCCGAGCGGCCGGCGGTGATCCAGGGCGCCCAACATCTGTTGCACAACCTGGCGTGGCTCGACCGCTGGCCCGATGCCGACCGGCGCAGCAAGATCGTGTTCATCACGCAAGGCTTCGAGCGGGCCGAAATCGAGGATATGATCGCGGTGCTCGACCGTGTCGCGGCGCGCACCGCCGCGGCACGCGCGCGGGCGCAGGGCCTTCACTGATCGCAAAATACCATCGCTTCTTTCTAATTCTGCATACCTTGGAGATCACACCGCTGGTAGACTTTGCCGACTTCAGCACCCGACCAAGGTGCTAGCGGAGAGCACGATGACCATCCAGCAAAGGCAAGTCACCGGCACCAGCCCGCCCACTGTCGTGCTCAAGAGCGTGTGCCGCTCCTGTCACGGCGGCTGCGGCGTGCTCATGCACGTGCAAGACGGCGTCCTTGTGAAAGTCGAGGGCGACCCCGAATCGCCGCTCAATCACGGCCGCCTGTGCCCGATCGGCACGGTGACAACCGATCTGGTCTACCACCCCGGCCGCCTGAAATACCCGATGCGCCGGCTCGGCGAGCGCGGCTCCGGCCGCTGGCAGCGCATCTCCTGGGACGAGGCGCTCGACGAGATCAGCGAAAAGCTGCTCGCGATCCGCGACCAATTCGGCCCCGAAGCGATTGCGCTCGGCACCGGCACCGGACGCCATCACATTCGCTGGGTGTCCCGTTTCGGTCATGCGCTCGGCACGCCGAATTGGTGCGAGCCAGGATTCGCACAGTGCTTCCACCCGCGGGTCAACACAACCATCCTCACCTTCGGCGACCTGCCGGTGTGCGACTATACGGGAGACGTCCCGCCCAAGTGCATCCTGTTCTGGGGCCACAATCCGCTCAATTCCGGCCCCGACGGCGAAACTCGCTTCAGCGTTCACGAAGCCCTCGCGCATAATCCACGGACGATCGTCGTTGATCCGCGCCGCACGGGGCTCGCCGAGAAGGCTGACCTCTGGCTGCAGATCAGGCCGGGCGCCGACGACGCGCTGGCGCTTGCCATGCTCAACGTCGTGATCGGCGAGAAACTTTACGACGAGCCGTTCGTGACGCAGTGGACGCACGGCTTCGATGCCCTCGCCGCGCACGTGAAGGACTTCAGTCCGGAATGGGCCGAGCCAATCACCTGGGTGAGCGCGGATAAAATCCGCGCGGCCGCCCGCCTCTTTGCACAGACCAAACCGGCGATGATGGAGTGGGGCTGCGCCATCGAGCACACGCCGAAGTGCATCCAGACCATCCGCGCGGTCTCGATGCTGCCGGCGCTCACCGGCAATATCGACGTGCCGGGCGGCTGGGTGTTCGGCATGCACGGACTCGGGCGCTTCCCGAGTCTGATCGAGAACCTGACGCCCGAGGCCAATGCAAAGCGGCTCGGCGCCGACAAGTTCAAGCTGCTTGGCGGAGAGGGTGCGGATCTGCCGGCGGCGCACATCCCGACGTTGCTCAATGCGATGCGCGACGGCAATCCCTACCCGGTTAAGGCCTTCCTGGTGTTTGGCAACAACACGCTCACCACCTATGCCAATTCCTCGGCAGCCTACGATGCCCTGATGAAGCTCGACTTCATGCTCTGCGCCGATCTCTTCATGACGCCGACCGCGGAGCTCGCCGACATCGTCCTGCCGGCAGCATCCTGGCCGGAGATCAACCAACTCGCCGGGTTGCCTACTATCGCCGCGAATGTTGTGCTGGCCAATCAGCAGGCGGTACGCACGCATGAGTGCAAGTCCGACGAGGAGATTTTCGTCGAACTGGCGCGCCGGATGAAATTGCCGGTCGGCACCGAGGCCGTCGAGGAAGTGCTGGATGCGCAACTCGCTTCCAGCGGCGTCGGCATGACATTTGACCAGCTCAAGCAGAAAGGCTTCTACAAAGTCCCATTCAAGTACAAGAAGTATGAGAATGGCGGCTTCCGCACGCCGACCGGTAAAATCGAGCTCTACTCGACGCGGTTCGAGCAGATGGGCTATTCGCCGCTGCCTTTTTACGAGGAGCCGCCGGAGAGCCCGATCAGCACGCCAGACATCGCCGCCGATTTTCCGCTGTTGTTGACCACCGGTGGGCGTATTTCGCACTTCTTCAATTCGGAGCACCGCCAGATCGACAAGTTGCGCAAGGCGCATCGCGATCCCGTGGCGGAAATCCATCCTGACACGGCGAAACGCCTCGGCATTGTCCACGGCGGCTGGATGTGGATCGAAACCAAGCGTGGCCGCATGCGCCAAAAAGCGAAGGTCACCGACGGCATTGATCCCCGCGTCGTCAGCGCGCAGCACGGCTGGTGGTTTCCCGAACGACCCGCGCCGGAGTACGGCGTCTGGGATTCGAACGTCAATCTGCTGACCAACAATCAGCCGCCCTACGACCCGGCGATGGGCACGTACCAGTTACGCGCGCTGCTGTGCCGGGTGTCCCCGGCAGCCAAGCCGTAGCGCAGCGGCTGCCACTAAACTAAAGCCACGTCATCACAATGATGGCCCAGCCGGCGCCATAGGCTGCTCACTCGTCGGAGTGTGAACCAAGCGCCTTGTGCAAGCGTGCGTCGTGGGTCTCAAAATGGCGCGAAAACCAGGCATCGAGCCGCGCACGAAGCTCGTCGCTGGCAACCTCACGTTCTTCGAATTCATCCATGATGTCACGGATTTCATCGAGCAGCCGCTCGTGGTCGGCCTTGTGCTGGATTAGTTGATCATAGCGGCGCTCACGCATGAATCTTTCTTCCAGCGCGAAATGTGCGGAAATGCCCCTGAACAGATCGCCAAAGAACGCGCTGGCCGAAAGTTTCTTGTCGCCTGCGGTAAGCTCATCGTGCAGCCGATTGATGAGATCGATGAGTTCCTTATGCTCGTAATCGACGGCCGAGATCCCGACACTGTATTGGTCTTTCCATTGCAACAGAGCCATGATCACAACTCCTAGCGGAAGACAAATTCCCCGCGCTCGGGGCGGAAATCGACGACGAACATCTGATCCGGAACGAGCGTAATCGCCTTTTCGCTCGCATAATCGAAGCCGTCGATACGCGCCGTATCGCGCATGCGAACCGCGATGTCGTACTTTCCCGCCGGCACGACGAAGCGCTGATAAACCCGTGAAGGTCCGTCGCCCGCAATACCGGTCGGCGGAAGGTTCCTTCGCAAAATCGTCCGCCCGCCAAGATCGAGCTCGACATAGAGCGGACGCCGGCCGCGTGGGCAATCCTGCACCCGCCGCATGTTAGGCGCAAGCTTCTCGATCTCCTGGGGCGTCAACCGGCGGCATTCCGCCTTGCGGTCTGCGCCGTGAACGAAGGTGAGCAGCACGACGGCCGATCCGGAAGGAAACTGCCGATAGCTTGGCCAGTTGGAAAACGTGGCAACAGCGACGAACAAGGCCGCGATCACGACGAATTGGCCGGCATGCCGCACATACGTCATGGCACGTCTCCAGCCGGCGCGGGCATTTGGTCATCTTTAGGCTGCATTGGGGTCGACGCAGCCCGCGGGGAGCGGGGCTGCTTGCGCGGCAGTGCGGCGATTTTCGCTGTGAACGCGGCAATGCCCGCCGTAACCCGCCCCGTATCGAGCGCGGAGGCCCAGATCGTGGCGATCCGCTCGCGCGGCACGCGCGTACGCAGATAGGGATCGCGCGTTCCAGCGATGCGTTGCTGGGTCCAGGCGACGCCGAGACGGTTGTAGCAGGCGCTCTCGGCACAGCCGGCAATCACCACCCCGTCGGCGATATCCTGGCTCAGTACGAAGTCGAAGAGCGAGGGCGGCGCCATGGCGACGCAAGGCAGGCGGACGGCGCCCTCAATCTGGCGGGCCCCGCCATGGTCACAGGCGAAGACCAAGACGCGAGCGGGCCCCTGCAGGGCCTTGCCCGCCTCGACGGTGCGTTCGCGCAGCTCCTTGAGGGAGTAGTCGGGTAGGTCGATGCCGGTCTTGAGCTCCTCACTGCGCCGGAACGGCGTCGACGAGGGACAAGCCCCGACACAGATGCCGCACGAGACACATTGAGCGGGGTTCACTTGGGCTTGCGACAAAAACGGCAGGCTATCGGTGCGCCCGACCATGCGGATGGCCTCGTACGGGCAATCCTCGGCACAACGGGCGCAGCCATTGCAATGATCGAGATCGACCTCGGCGGCGCGAGCGCGGCGTAGCGGCGGCAGCCACGGCATCAGGCCGATCATGAGCGAGAACACGCCGAGGAAGAGCCATACCCCGCCCCGCCCCCAGATATCGGTCAATGGGAAAAGCGGTAGATAGAACCAATCGAGCCCGACCCCCACCGGCGCCATGGCGAGATCAACATGGCCCTGCGACAGGGCCGGCTTCCACAGCGACACGCCGATCAGCGCGACGAGCGACAATGCTGCGAGGGCTCGCGGCGGATTTATCTTCGGCCGTGAGACACGCAGGATGTGCACCCACATGATGAACAGCAGAAACAGCGGAACCGCCACATGCATGAACACCATGAGCGTGAAGAATCGGCTGGTCAGCGTGCCGGTGGCGACAAAGTTACGTGCAATCGGCTCACCGAAGACCGGCAAGCGGTCGAGCAGCTCCGAGGAGACGAGAGCAACGTATTGGGCGAGACGATCCCACACGAGCCAATAACCGGTAATGCCGGAACCGTAGAGCAGCCAGATCATCGGGAGGCCGGTGAACCAGGAGAACCAGCGCGCACCGCGATACTGGTCGTAAGCGAACTGGCGCAGCAGGTGCGTCGTCACCATGACGATCATCAGGTCGGATGCATAACGGTGCAGGCTGCGCATCACGCCGGCATGAAACCATTGCTCGCGGCTGATGTATTCGACCGACTGGTAGGCCTGCTCGATACCGGTATCGAAAAAAATGAAGAGATAGACGCCGCTGACGGCGACAATCCAGAAGAAGAAAAAGCCAAGGGCACCGAGTTGAGACAGCGGGTTGAGCGCCGGTCCGAACAGCCGTTCAAAAGGCCGTTCAATGAGCTCAAACCCGCGCCGCAGCACGTTACGAACTACCCCTATCACCGGTTCCTCCGAATCAGTCCTGAATGTCGATCAAGCGCGGCGAGTTCGGCCCCACTCACGGTAAAGGAGCCCTCCGAATATCAGGAGTGACAAGGCTGCAATCACGCTACCGAATGTCAAGCCATAATCTATTCGGTAACGGCCGGCGCCGGGATCGTAGACCGTGCAGATGAATTTGATTCGATTGATGATTCCGCTCATCGAGAACGAACTCGACGTACCGTAGATGGCATCTTTCAACGGCTCGATGAATACCTGCAGCGGAAAATCTTCCCCGTATACGGAGCGATAAACCTTTCCGTCGGAGTCGAGGATCGTCGTTTGGGTGACGTGGTCGAAGCCGCCGGCAGCCGCGACATAGCTGAATCCTAAATCGCGTAACAGCGCTTCAATTGTTGCCGTGTCGGCGCTGGCGAGCCGCCAGTTCTTGAATTTCACCCCTTGAACCGACGCGAATTGGGTCAGGCGGGCGGGCGTATCGTTGCGTGCGTCGAACCCGATGGTAAGTACGTTGAAGCTATCGTGGCCGAAAATCCGGCTGGCTTCGTTAACCGCGCCGATCAAATGCTGCGTCGTCGGCGGGCACACCGAACTGCATGCCGTATAGATCAGGCTTATGACCATCGGCTTGCCCCGATAGTCGCGCAACGCGAATGGCGCGCCCGTCGAATCGATGAGCTTGTAATTACCCACAGAGCGCCCAATGGCCCGCTCGCTCTGCTCAACCACCTTGCGCGGGTCGAGCCGCTCAGCCTGGGCATTGACGGCTGCAACCATCGGCTCCGCCATCATGCAGACGAGCCCGAGCCCGGCCACAGCGGCCAGCCCACCTCGCGTCATGGCCCCAACCCGATCACGCCGTCGAGCAGAACCCCGGCGATGAGGAGCGTGAGCTGAAGCAGCGAGGCAAAGAAGTTGGCCATCGCCGCCTTCGTCGTGGGCCTGAAATACAGTTCGACACTCTTCCAAAGGAAGATCGCCCCGCCAACGCCCGCACCAAGGCCATAGACCAGGCCCATGCCGTACCAGAGCGGCACTACCGAGATTGCGACCAGGGCGGCGGTGTGGCTCAGGACTGCGAGGGTCCAGGCATGCGCCGGCACGACGATCGGCAGCATCGGCACGCCTGCGTCGGCATAGTCCCGGCTTTTGGCAGCTGCCAAGCTCCAGAAATGCGGCGGCGTCCACAGGAACAGGACGATCGCCAGCACCGTCGGCACGACCTGCGGTGCAGGATCAACAGCGGCGGCACCCGCAAGCACTGCGAAGCTGCCCGCGAGCCCGCCAATGACGATGTTCCAGGCGCTGCGCCGCTTCAACCATACCGTGTACAGCACGCCATAGGTGAAAGCGCCGAAGAAGACGAATACGGCTGCTAGGGTCCCACCCGCCACCGCAGCGAGGGCCAGCGAAACGACGAGCAACGTCAGGAAGCCGATAGGCCACCACGGGCTCGCGCGGAACGCCCCGCTCGCGAATGGGCGCGAACGCGTGCGCCGCATAAACCGGTCAAGGTCGCGCTCGTAATAGTGATTGAAAGCGCCGGCTGCACCCGACGCGCCCAGTACCGAGACGGCTAAACCGGATGATTGCCACCAGGACAGCATCGGCCCACTTGCCGCGGCCATCCCAGCGACCGCGCTCGCCGCGATCGCGACCCCGATCCTAAGCTTGAGGAGCGAGATAGTCATGCGAACCGCGGCGAGCATTATCGATTCTCCTCCTTACCCAAGATCGCGCATCACCGGAAGAGCCACAGCTCAGACAGATATTTCCAGTTGATGAAGTAATAGAGGACGAAGGCGCCGAAGAACAATCCCACCAAGACCACCGTGCCGGGCAGCTTGACCGTGCCATGGCTGCCGTAGTGCGACGCCGCCGCGCCGCCGCCCGAGTGGAGCGGGAAGGTCAGCTTGTGACCGCCAGTGATTTTCTTGCCGAACAACACCGTGCCGACAACAACGACCACGTAGATCGTTCCGCCGAGCGCGGCGAGGATCGCGGAGATGCCATTCAAGCCCATCATCAGGAACGCGCCGGCCGAGTGCGCAAACGACAACTCCGCATCGCTGAAGGTGATATCCCAATGCCGCCGTGCGACGCCGAGTGTGCCGGCGCCCATCATGAACATTGAAATGCCGGCGGCGCCGAGTCCGAACAGATACGGCTGAATCCTGGCCAGCTTCGGCCACAAGATCTCGCGCTGAAAGACGAGCGGCAGCACAAGATAGGTTGCGGCCATGAAGGCGAGCGTCGTGCCTGTCACCACGGTGCCGTGGAAATGACCCGGGACATACAGCGTATTGTGCATCAACACGTTGAGCTGTTCAGTGCCGAGCACGACGCCAGAGATGCCCCCGATAAAGCCGAACATCACCAGCGACAAGAACATGCCGGAGAAGGCTGGATTGCCCCACGGCGCCTTGCGCAGCCACTCGAACACGCCCTTATTGTAACCGTTCTTCCGCTGTGCTGCCTCGATCGATCCGGGAACCGTGAGGCCGTGGATCATCGAACCGAGCACCGCGAGGTACATCATGTAGCTGGTATTGACGATCTTCCAACTGGAGCTGAGACCAGGCTCGGCCAGCAGATGGTGCGCCGACGCCAGCTGCAGGAACAGGATATAGAGGAAGAACGCCGTGCGGCTGACCTTCTCGCTGAGCGGCTTCGCCCCCAGCACAAGCGCGCCAATCATGTACCAGATGGACACATGCGCGGAGACGTTGATCTGCTGTGAGGAGTGGCCCATGGCCCACCACACGACTTTATAAAGCAGCGGATCGATATCGGATATGAAACCAAGCGACCACAGCCAAGTCGGAATGAGGATCACCGCACCCGAGGCGATGGTGAAAACGGCGATGATCGCCGCGGTGAGCGCACCGAAGGTGACGAGCGGAATCGAGCCTTGATAAGTGCCCTCCTCCTTGGCGATCACCAGCGTAGCGAAGAAGATGCCACAGCCGACCAATGCGCCGACGGCGAATAGGATCAACCCAAGATAGAAATTGGGGCTCGCTTTCATCGGCGGATAGGACGTGAACATCACGCTCGAATCGCCCTGCAAAACCGCGTAGTTGGCGAGCAGCGCGCCGACGATCATGAGAACGAAGCCGAGCCAGGCGATCTTCGGCGCCGCAAGCCGGCAGTTGAGCAAGAGCGCCGAAGCAAAATAGAGCACCGCCATTTCGAAGAAGATGATCCAGAACAGGAGCACGTTGGCGCCATGCCCTGTGAGCACCAAGTAGAACCACTCAGCCGGCAGGAGATGAACCGCTGGCCAACGCGTGAGCGCGACCAACAGGCCCATCAGGCCGCCAACCAAGAGAAAGACCACGGCGGCGACGGCGTTGGCCTTGATCAGCGACTGCGCCGCGACGTCGACCTTGAGGCCGGTATATTGGCAGGTACGGAATTCAGCGGATTTACCGACTGCCCCGATGATGGTTTCGGCGGTCATGATCTCATCTCCCTGCGACGACGCGTTGATCAGCCTCGGCCCGCTTCGGGTCCGTGACATAGATCTTACCGGTCATCGTGTGATGGCCGACGCCGCAATATTCGTTGCAAACAATGCCGAATTCGCCGGATTCAGTCGGCGTCAGCGTGATCACGTGCTCATAGCCAGGATAAGCCGAGATGTTGATGTTGACCGGCTGTAAGGAAAATCCGTGCATCCAGTCGATCGTCGAAAGGTGGATGCGATAGCTGGTGCCCTTCTCCAACTCGAGGATCGGCCACCACTGCCACAATCGGCCCAGGATATAGACGTCGGTGCCGGCCGGCGCCTTGACCACCGGTACGCCCTTCTCCTCGCGTACCTTGTATTTCTTGGCAAACTCTTCGACCTTTGCCTCGTAGCGCGAAGGCGAGATGCGATAAGCTTCCTTGTTCAAATTCTGCTCGCCGATGAAGTGCCAGGCGATCATGAAGCCGAACATGAACAGCCCCCAGAGGAAGGCTATGACGGCCCAGATCAACTCGACTTTCTCGATGGGCTCGTTCCACCAGATTCTTAGTTTGGGCGGTGCAATGGCCATATAGGTCCCCACTCATTTGGCGTCGCGGCTGCCCGCATCGCACTTCGTCAGGTCATGCGCCTCGACTCAATTGGCAAGCGGGACGGAAGCAATTTCCATCACACCCCAAAGAATGTAGAGGACGGTTGGAACAGTAACGCCGATGAACAGCAGCAGGAACGGATTATCGAGAATCCGTTGCATCGTTGGAACGCGCTCGAGCGTTTCGGTTGACCCCGTGGGACCCGGCTCTGTCGTCGACATGGGCT
Organism: uncultured Undibacter sp.; assembly: GCA_964372105.1. GTDB lineage: Bacteria > Pseudomonadota > Alphaproteobacteria > Rhizobiales > Xanthobacteraceae > Pseudolabrys. Next base: position 47,684 of record CAYJPU010000001.1, on the reverse strand, counting down.
TTCCCTGTATTCTGAAAACTGAAAAACCATATAGATTTGGCTCACGGCCATGCCTTGACCAAAGTCAACGCGTCGTTGTTCGGACACACTATTAATAGTTGACAGATTGGAGCCGCCTCATAGGGCGGGGCCATGCTTGATATGTTAACGAAATCATCGGCGAGCCGCGTAACCGCCATAGCGGGCGGCGTTCTTTTAGTTGCGGCTTTCGTTGCCTTGGCGCTCGCTCGTTGGGTACCGGAGGCCACGCCGAAAAGCGTAACACTCGTCTACGTCGGCGCCGAAGATTGCCCGCCTTGCCGTATCTGGCAGCGCAATCAAGGGACGGTATTTCGCGACTCCCTGGAATTTCGCCAGTTGGCCTTTCACGAAGTGAAATCACCCACGCTTTTCAACGTATTGGACGACAATAACTGGCCGGCCGAGCTGCGTGTCTATCGGCAGGCGATCACCAAAGGAACAGGGGTTCCTCTTTGGCTCGTCATCGCCGACGACAAGATCGTCATGCAACGCTCAGGGCTAGCCCAATGGCAGGAAGCGATTTATCCAAAACTAAAATCACTTCTGCGTTAGACTGGATTTCGTCTAGGGCCGCTTCGCCGACGGCCATATACGATGTCGGTGAAGACCTGCTCATTCACGTGCTGGCTGAAATAATATCTTCGCGTGCATGATACGGAAATCGCACGTTTTTTTTCGCTCAAGCCCCCGCTGATCGCGGCGGCTGGTACCTCGGCGTGAGGCCGCCAAATGGACGATGACATCCTGACTGCCCTGAAGGCGGTTATCGATCCCGAGCTCGGCATCAATATTGTCGATCTGGGCCTCGTTTACGACGCCACACGTATCGCGAATGGAATATATATCGCACTGACAATGACCACTCCCGCCTGTCCGCTCGGCGAGATGATGTCTGAGGAGATAAAGCTGGTGCTGCGTGATCGCTTCCCCGATACGCAGGACGTGCGAGTAGAACTGGTCTGGGATCCGCCGTGGTCCCCCGAACTGATGACCGACGAATCACGACGGCAGCTCGGCATGCTCTAGATGGCTCCGCTATCGCTGCTCATGAGATAAACAAGCATGGGCCGAACACCCCCCGATGTCCACCGCGTCCACATCCCCCATGCCGCCTGAACCGGGCGGTCCGCTCCGCGCGATGGCACCGTCCCCACGATGGCGCCGGCTGCGCTTCATCCCGCTGGCGGCCGGCGCCGGCGCGATGGTCGCCGGGCTGTGGACCGGCCTCGGTCGGCTCGGCGTGGAGCTGCCGGGCGGCCTGCCCGCGATCGCCGAGTTTCACGGCGCCCTGATGATCAGCGGCTTTCTCGGAACGGTGATTAGCCTAGAACGCGCCGTGGCAATCGGACGGTGGTGGACCTACACGGCGCCGGCGCTGTCGGCCATCGGCGCGGCCTTGCTCATCGCCGGCGCGCCGGCTTTCGCCGCAGGCGCTTTTCTACTCGCTGGGATCGCCCTCACCTTCAACTCGGGCATCGTCGTCGCGCGCCAACCTGCGCTGTTCACCATCATTCTGACAGTAGCGGCTGGGTGCTGGGTGGCCGGAACGCTCATATGGATCAACGGGGCCCCAACGGCGAGCGTCGCCGGATGGTGGCTTGCATTTCTCATTCTCACCATCGCCGCCGAACGTCTCGAACTCAGCCGCCTGCTGTCGCCACCGCCCTCAAGTCAACTGACTTTCGCCCTCGCGACCACGCTGATCATGATTGGGGCGGCGCGCGGGGAATTGGGCGGCGAAGCGGCGCCATACAGCGGCGCCGGCCTGCTCGCGGCCACCGCATGGCTCGTCCGGCATGACATTGCGCTGCGGACGATCCGGCTCGCTACCCAAGCCAGATTCACGGCCGCCTGCCTGCTTGCAGGATATTTTTGGCTTGGTCTCGCCGGTCTTCTGTTCCTCGTCGTTCCGCCCGGTACGGCCGCCTTTTCCTATGACGCCGCCGTCCACGCCATCGCGATCGGCTTTGTATTGTCGATGATATTCGGACACGCCCCCATCATCCTGCCCGCGGTTACAGGACTGCATATCCGATACAGCGCCGCCGCCTATGCGCCGCTTGTGCTTCTACACCTTTCTCTGCTGTTACGCATCTCAGCCGACCTGTTCGGCTGGATTGAAATGCGCACGATCAGCGGCCCTGCAACGATCATCGCGCTCGTCGGTTATGCGGCCACCCTCCTGATAGCATCAAGAAAGAAACGGCTCGACAGATCATCATAGACTATTGCGAGCGACATCTCGGCCGCCTCTATGCTTACCCTGGATCATTAAGCTGGACAGTTTTGGCTGCCAGTCGGTGCCGCATGTAAAAATGCGCCTATGCCGATTACTGATAGGACTCAAGACGCGGCTCCCAAAGCGACCCGCTTCTCAAAATGCCATCGCTCACTTGACATCGATCAAGCCACAAAACGGGTCTTTAACCTAATAGTTGAACAATTGCGCTTTTTCACGCCGGAGAGAACCGCCGTGCGTCAATTCGATCGGACACTCATCCGCGCGCTGCCGCTATTTCTCGACATGGGCAACGCGAATTTCAATAGACTTGTAAAGGCTGCCACCCTACTGCACTTTCCGCAGCAGGCCTCACTGATCATCGAAGGCGAATTGCCGACTTTTTTATATGTCGTTATTGAAGGCTCGGTCGAACTGTTTTGTACTCATGATGGACACGAGACCACCATCGACATTATGCAACCGGTGACGCCGTTCATTTTGACCTCGGTGATCCGCGGCGACGTCTATCTGACTTCGGCGCGCACGCTGACCCCGGCGCAGATTCTATTGATCCCCGCGCAGATGGTGCGCGACCTGTTTAATCGTGATTTTGCCTTTGCGCGCGCGGTCGGTTGTGAGCTGGCGGCGAGCTATCGCAGCGCCGTTCGTTCACTTAAGAACGAGAAGTTGCGTACGGGCGCGGAGCGGCTGGCGAACTGGATCCTGCGGGCCAATGCCTTGCAAGGAAACCAGAAGATCATTGAATTGCCCTTTGAAAAGCACGCGCTCGCATCTAGCCTAGGGATGACAGCAGAACATTTGTCACGAAGCTTAGCGCGGCTAACGCAATATGGCATTAAAACCTCCGGACGCAATATTGTCATAGAGGATTCGTTCGCATTGGAACGTTTTGCCAAGCCCAACGCACTCATCGACGATTAGGGTATGGCCGCTGCGTGTCGGGCCATTGGCTTACAGCAGCCGCAATAAACAACGCCATATCTTTTAAGCGAATGTTCTGAGCGCCGCGCCGCCGAGTATACATTGACGTCAGAAAACGCCTGGATGCCGCTCTGCGCGCGGCTGGGGATGATGGCGTAGCTGACGCCGATTCAGAATTCACGGCCACCGATGAGCCGATCCAATGAGTACGCCCCGCCGCCATTCGCGAGAAAATAGAGCGCCGCAACGGTCCACATCAACGTGTATTCGAGACCAAGCTGGTTCCAAAAATATTTACCGACACGCCAACGCTCGACATTGCTGATCAACAGAAAAAGAACGACCGGCACGGCCGCGAGCCGCGTGAACAGACCGAGTGCAAGCAGCGGCCCAGCAATGAGCTGCGTCAAAGAAATGCCCAGAGCCCAGACTCTTCCGGGAAAGTAGCCTTGCTTGTTCAGATAGTCGGCAAGCATCCGAACGTTTCGCAGCGGCTGCCCGGTGTTGGGAAAGAAACCGAATGTCATACGCAACCCATGTGGCACCAGCGCCAGTCCGACGCAAATGCGCAAAACCGCCTCCGCCAGTGGGCCAATGACTTGGTAGAGGTCACCAAGTTGGGGAAACACAAAGGTGATTGAGCTGTCAGTCATCCGCCATTTCGTTCGTCTCCAACAACAGGATTTTCAGCTATCGACCGTTGCTACATTTTGCGGTCCGAACGATCGCATTCTCGATCACCGAGCCGAGCGAGGTTCCGCCGATGGACTGGGCCGCAGGACGCGACGGCCGTTCGTCATCGGAATGGCGATCTTCGCTGCGGCGCGCAGCAATTCGGCAAGAAATGCCTGGCACACAGCGGAAAGCTCGTGCCTCGCGCGTGAAATCACAACAACCTGCCAGGGCTGCATGGGTGAGTCGAGCAGAACCGGCGCGATCGACGGCGTCCTGCGACTGACGGCGAATATCTGTGAGGGCACCAGCGTGGCATAATCGCCGTTCTCGACCAAGGCGAGCGCGCAAGAGAAAGACGTACACTCGATCGTGCTTTTCGGCGGTTCGAGCCGGTTGGCGATAAAGGTCTGTTCGAACACGTCGAGCCCGGTATGGCTGCGACGATAGATGATCCAATCGAGATCGATGAGGTCGGCAAGCCGCAGCATGCGCTTGCTCAGCAATGGATGATCGGCGCGCACCGCCGGTACCAGCAGATCCTTGACCAGACTGGTGAAACTCAACGTTTCGTCCTTGGGGCGGCCGGGCACCAGGCAGATGGCAAAGTCGAGTTCGCCGGTGCGAACCGCGGGTAGGACATCGGGATAGACGCCTTCCAAGATATGAAAACTCACGCGCGGGTGCGCGCGCTGGAAGGCAATGACCGATCGCGGTAGCAACCCCGTGGCGACCGTCGGCGAGGCGCTGACGCGGATTTCTCCGACACCGGCACCCTGTATCGCTTCGATGTCATTGCGCGTGTGGCGGAGTTCCGCTTCGATCGTCTTGGCGCGCGCCAACAGCGCCTTTCCAGCCTCGGTCGGAGCGACGCCGCGGGCGCCGCGACGCAACAGCTCCACGCCGAGATCGTCCTCCAATTGCTGGAGACTCTTGGTGACCGACGACTGCGAAAGATTGAGGGTCTTGGCCGCCTGTCTGACCGCGCCGGCGTCGACCACGGCGATAAAGTGTCGAAGTTGGCTGAGTTTTAGGGCCATGCTGGCACACCGCGTCGTGACCGGCACACGATATCACTAAGCCGCCTCAATCCATACCACTGTCAGTCAATTTGCAATGGCGCGCTGTCGACCGAATCGAGACACCACGGCTGCCAGAGCCGTGGTGTCCACGATAGGGCGACGGGCGTGGTCGGTTAAACCGCCCCGCTAATTGCCTTGAAATACCGGCTTGGCCTTGGCAACGAAGGCTTCGTAGGCCCGCTCGTAATCCTTCGTCTGCATGCAGATCGCCTGCGCCTGCGCCTCGGCTTCGATGGCGTCGTCGATGCCCATGCTCCATTCCTGGTGGATGCAGCTCTTGGTCATGGCGTGGCCGAAGGTCGGGCCTGCGGCCAGCGTCTGGGCCTGGGCCTGCGCTGCCGCGAGCAAGCCCTCGGGCTCACAGAGCTTGGTGTAGAAGCCCCAGCGCTCGGCCTCGGTGCCGTCCATTGAACGTCCGGTATAGAGCAGGTCGGCCGCACGGCCCGCGCCGATGATTCGCGGCAGCATATTGCACGCCCCCATGTCGGCTCCGGCCAGACCGACACGGACGAACAGGAACGCAACTTTGCTGCGCACCGTGCCGAAACGCAGATCGGATGCCATCGCCAGAATGGCGCCCGCCCCGGCGCAGACGCCGTCGATCGCCGCGATGATCGGCTGCGGACAGGCTCGCATGGCTTTGACGAGATCACCGGTCATGCGGGTAAACGCAAGCAGTCCCGCCATATCGCCTTTTCGCTGCATTTCGACCAGCGGACCGATGATTTCGTGCACGTCGCCGCCCGAGCAGAAATTGCCTCCGGCCCCCGTGATCACCACCGTCTTGATCGTGTCGGCATAGACCAGGTCACGGAATGTATCGCGCAACTCGGCATACGATTCCAGCGTCAGGGGGTTCTTTCGCTCCGCCCGGTTGAGCGTGATCGTCGCAACCGGTCCTTCCGCCTGCCATAGAAAGTGCTGCGGCTTGAAATTGTCGAAATCAACACGTGGTGGGCGAAAGCGTGCAGCCGTACCCTGCGGGATTGCCTCTCGATTAGACATCGTCACCTCCTTTAACCTGCAAAAGTCAATCCGCCGCTCACACTCATCACTTGACCGGTAATGTAGTCGGAACGCGGACCTGCGAAGAAAACCACTGCATCCGCGATGTCCTGTGGTTTGGCGAACCGCCGGAACGGGATCGCTTTGAGAAACGCTTCCTTCAGCTTTTCCGGCCGCGACTGCAACATGGGCGTGTCCGTGGGCCCCGGGCAAACACAATTGACATTGATCGCGTTGCGCGCCACTTCGCGGGCGAGCGACTTGGTGAATGCGATCACGCCACCTTTGGCGGCCGCATAGGTGGTTTCGCCACTACTGCCGACGCGTCCGGCGTCGCTGGAGATATTGACGATCTTGCCTTTGCCCGCCGCGATCATGGCCGGCAGCAAGGCCTGGGTCAGGTGCAACGTGCCCCCAAGATTGATCGCGACGACGCGGTCCATGTAGTCGGGCGGATTCTCCACAAACGGCTGGATGTCATTCCAGCCTGCGGCATTGACCAAGATGTCGATGCGGGGGTGGCGCGCCAGGATTCCCGCTGCCGCGCTACGAATGGCGGCCGGATTGGAAAGATCGATTTTGACGTACTCGACTTTAAAGTTTGCCTGCTTCGCCTCCTTCTCGACCTCAAGCCCCTTCTTCTCGTCGATGTCGGCGCAAAGCACGGTTGCTCCGCAACGCGCGAGCTCCATGACCGTCGCCTTGCCAATGCCGGAAGCGCCACCGGTGACCAGGGCTATTTTGTCGTCGAACCTCATCGCACCGTTCCTTTTTCTACCTGCTTCGAAGACTAGGCCGACCCGGCAAGAAATGCGCTGACACGCTGCCGCGTTTCGGCGTTGCTCAGCAGCAGCCGGGTGAATTCCAACTCGTCGGTGTATCCGCCGCGTTCGCGGTGTCCGGCGGCCGCAATGCACGCCTTGCTGGCGGCAAGCGCCGCCGCCGGCAGATCCGCGATGCGGCGAACGATCTCGGCGGCGGTCTGAGCCAGTTCAACCCGCGGTGCGGCCCAGTGCACCACGCCAAGCCCGCTTGCAGCGCCGCCATCGAGCACTTCAGCGCCGAGAATGAGCCGCGCGGCGACTGCGGGACCGCATAACCGGCTGAGACGCTGCGTACCGCCGGCGCCGGGGATCAACCCGAGCCGTGCTTCCGGCAGCCCCAATTTGGCCTCGGCAGCCGCAATCCGCAGATCGCACGCCAGCGCGAGTTCGAATCCCCCGCCCATTGCCGCGCCACCGATTTCGGCCAGGGTGACCTGCGGTAACCGCTCGATCCGGCTGTAAAGCCGCTGAATGCCGGCTACATAGGCATACATCCGGTCTGGGCCATCGGCCACGTCCATGCGCGCGCGCACTTCCTTCAGATCGGCGCCGGCGCAGAAAGCCTTCTGATCCGAGCGAATATGCAAGACTGTGCAAGGCGGGCCACCAGCCAACGCGTCGAGTTTCGCATCGAACTCCCGCAGCCATTCTTCGCTGATCGCATTCACCGGAGGGTGGCTCAGCGTAAAGGTGGCGACGGCGCCGTTGATGTTCATCGAGATCATGATAGCGCACGCCCCTCCCGCTCGGTCTGGGCGACGAGCGCGCGACTGATCACCATCCTTTGGATGTCGTTCGTGCCCTCGTAGATCTTGCTGGCGCGAACCGCCCTGAATATCCGCTCAACCTGGTAGTCGGTCATATAGCCGGCGCCACCGAGCGTCTGAATCGCGTCGGAACAAATGCGTTCGGCTGCTTCAGTGGCGAACAATTTCGCCATCGCGGCCTGCTTAAGGCACGGCATACCTTGGCTTCGCAAAGCGGCGGCGTGGTGTACAAGCTCCCGCGCGGCCTCGAGCTGCGTTGCCATTTCTGCAAGACGAAAAGCAACGGCTTGGTGCTCAATGATGGTCTTGCCAAAGCTTGTACGCTCTTGCGCGTAGAGGAGCGCAATCTCGAAGGCCGCGCGGGCCATGCCCACTGCTTGCGCCGCGATGCCGATTCGCCCCCCCTCCAGATTGGCGAGGGCGATGCGATAGCCTTGGCCCTCGGCGCCGAGGCGGTTCTCCTCCGGTACGCGGAGCTCTTCGAACACAATTTCGCAGGTGTCCGACGCAGACTGTCCCATCTTTCTCTCAACCCGGCCAACGCGATAGCCAGACTGGTTGGTCTCAACGATGAAGCAACTGATGCCCTGCTTGCCTTGCCCGAGCTCAGTCGCGGCAAAGACCAGCGCAATGTCGGCATTCTTGCCCGACGTGATGTATTGCTTCGTTCCGTTGAGAATATAAGTTCCGCGCCGATGCTCGGCACGGGTACGGATTGCACTGGCATCCGAGCCGCCCTGCGGCTCGGTCAGGCAGAAGGCGCTCAGCAGCTCGCCGCGCGCCATCGGCCGCAGATACTTCTCTTTCTGCTCCAACGTGCCGTACTCGACGAGCGGCATACAGCCGACGGAGTTGTGGCCGCTCATGATCGTCGAGACAGCCCCGTCGCCGGCCGCGACTTCTTCCAGCGCAAGCGCATACGCGACGTAGTCGGCGCCGGCTCCATCCCATTCCGGCGGCACCGTCATTCCCATAAAGCCGAGTTTGCCCAGTTCGCGGAGCGCGGAACGCGGGAATTTCGCCTCGCGATCCCACTCGGCCGAATATGGCGCCAGGGAGCGCTGCGCGAATTCGCGCGCGACGGCTCGAACCTGCTCCTGTTCCTCGGTCAGCAGCATCGCATCTACTCGGCTGCCTGGCGGCGCGTCGCTTCGTGCCCCTTCAATATTTCCCGCGCGACAATCAGCTTCTGGACTTCGGTTGCACCCTCATAGATCCGCAACGCGCGAATCTCACGGTAAAGCGCTTCGACCTTGACGCCGACACGCACGCCATTGCCGCCGAACATCTGCACGGCGCGATCGATGACACGCTGCGCCATCTCCGTCGAAAACGCTTTCGCCGTCGATGCTTCGCGTGTAATGCGCGCCGCCCCTCGATCCTTCTCCCAGGCCGCGCGGTAAACCAGAAGCGCCGCCGCGTCGATGTCGATCGCGCTATCCGCCAGCGCGGTTTGCGTCAGCTGCATGTCCGCCAGCGGCGCTCCGAATAGTTTGCGGGTTGCCGCGCGTTCCGTCATTTCATCGAAGCCGCGACGCGCCAAACCGAGCGCCGCAGCGGCCACCGTCGATCGGAAGATATCGAGCGTCGCCATCGCGACTTTGAACCCTTCGCCGGCGCCGCCGAGCCGGTTCGCCAGAGGCACGCGGCAACCGGTAAACCGAAGGGTCGCGAGCGGATGCGGAGCGATGACGTCGATGCGGCCAGCGATCTCGAGACCCGGCGTGCCGGCATCGACGATGAAACTGGAAAGTCCTTTCGCGCCCGGCCCCTCGCCGGTTCGCGCGAACACGATATAGTGATCTGCGATCCCTCCGTTGGAAATCCAGGTCTTGATCCCGTCAATGCGGACGTGGGCCGGCCCATCCTTGGTCGCGGTTGCGGCCAGCGCGCTGACATCCGACCCGGCTTCGGGCTCCGACAGCGCGAACGCCGCAAGATGACGGCCGTCGCGCACCGGCGGCAGATATTTGGCCTTGGTCTCGTTGCTGCCAAAAAGCGATATCGAGCCGGTTCCCAGCCCCTGCATAGCAAAGGAAAAATCGGCCAAACTGTCGTGCCATGATAGAATTTCGCGCGCCGCGCACAGCGTCCGTACGTCGAGCGTTTCCGTTAGCCCGCCGTATGCCGCAGGAACGACGGCTTTCAGCCAACCCGCGTCGCCCAAAGCACGAACGAGGGATCGGCAGGAGCGGTCCACATCTGCGTGATCGATGTGCCGGCCGACCTCCTGGTCCGCCCAAGCTGCAAGCGCCGAGCCAAATTGCCGGTGGGCCTCATCAAAAAATGGCCAAGCAAGATGGGCGAGCGGCGGCCTCATTCATCGCCACCATTCTTGTCAATTTCCCTGTCGCGAAGCATGAAGCGTTGGATCTTTCCGGTTGCGGTCTTTGGCAGGCTGTCGACAAATTCGATCCAGCGCGGATACTTCCAAGGGCCAATGGAGCGCTTCACATGTACCTTGAGCTCTTCGTAGAGTGCCCGGCTCATATCGTCGTCCGCACAGTCCTTGAGCACGACAAATGCTTTCGGCTTGATCAGCCCCTCGCCATCTTCGGCGGGAACGACCGCGGCTTCGAGAACCTTCGGATGCGACACCAAGGCGTCCTCAATCTCGAACGGCGACACCCAAATCCCGCTGACCTTGAACATATCATCAGTGCGGCCGAAGTACGTGTATACTCCGTCCGAACGCCGTCTGTATTTGTCTCCGGTGCGAGTCCACTCGCCCAAGAATGTCCGGCGCGACCTCTCGCGCTGGTTCCAATAGCCTGCTGCGGTCGATTCGCCGCGCACCAAAAGCTCACCTAATTCGTCGTCGCCGACGTCCTGCATGTTTTCGTCAACCAACCGCAGCTCGTAGCCGTCTACCGCCACGCCGGATGTGCCGTATTCGACAGCGTTCGGAATGTTGGTGAGAAAGAGATGTCCCATCTCGGTTGAGCCAACGCCGTTCACGATGTCGAGGCCGAAGCGTTTTTTCCATGCCACACCGACGTGTGCGGGCAATGACTCACCAGCCGAAAAACACAATCGTAGCCGATTGGACATATTCTCCGGTTTGCATTCAGGATCGGCCAGAATGGCGGCATAGAGCGTCGGCACGGCGAAGAACATTGTCGGCTGATATCCCCGCAGCATCTCGAATACGGTCTGCGGCGTCGGGCGCTCGGGGTAGAATACCGATGTTGCCCCTACCCACATTGGACAGAACATCGCATTGCCGAGGCCGTACGAAAAAAACAGTTTGGCGGCGGAAAAAACGACGTCGTCTTCGCGATAGCCTATGCGGCGCTGACCGGCGTTCTGCGCCATAACCTTGGGGTTTGAATGCACATGCATGACGCCTTTCGGCATTCCGGTCGTACCGGACGAGTAGAGCCAATAGGCCACCTCATCGGCCGCGGTGCGTGCCGGGGCGGAGCCTTCGTTCTCAGCGGCCAAAAGCATGTCCAGCCGCTGGACCGACGATGGCCCCCCGCCAACAACGACTATTCCCTTGAGGTGCGGCAGATCCTTTGCCGCTTCCTGAACAATAGGAAGTAGCGCGGTTGAAACGAAAATTGCCTTGGCGCGAGAATCTTCGAAAAGGTAGTGATATTGATCGACGGTCAAACGCGTGTTGACCAAGACTGGGACGATACCCGCTCGAATGGCTCCCCAGAACAGCACGGGAAAGTCGACCGTATCGAGCAGAACCAGGGCGATCCTATTTTCCGGCTCGATCCCCATGCGCGCCAGCATCGGGCCGATCCGTGCGGCTGAATCACGTAACTCCGCATAAGTAAGATTTCGATAGGGATCGACAAAAGCAGTCTTGTCGCCCCGACCTTCAGCGACATTTCGATCGACGAAATCAACTGCCGCATTATAATCGCGAAGCGCTATCATCAGCGGCCGCCTATCAATTCTTAATTTCGAAAACGCTACGGGCTAATTGCAACCCGATCCTTGACTTCGGTCAGGCCTATCCCCCGATAGGCCGCGTCAAGCGCGACGACAAACCTTGATTTTAGTCATGGAACGATGACGTCCCGGCGAGGCAGTTTAGTCTATAAGGAGCGCCACGATGCATGCACCTATGCCACGCCCGAGAAAGCGTCTGCTGCGATTGAACCTTAACGGGCGATGGCGCGAAGACGCCGTATTCGAAACGGACTTGCTCGTCGATTATTTGCGCGACGTGGCGCAACTCACCGGAACGAAGATCGGCTGTGATGGCGGCGAGTGCGGCGCCTGCACGGTCATGGTCGACGGCGAGGCAGTGCCATCCTGTATTACGCTCGCAGTCCGGTGCGAGGGACGCAACGTAGAGACGATTGAAGCTTTGGCAGCGCAAAGCCGCCTAAGTCGGCTACAGCTCGCCTTTCACGAAAAGCTCGGCACCCAATGCGGCTTCTGCACGCCGGGAATGATCATGGCGGCCGAAGCACTCCTACGCCGCAATCCGACGCCGACCGACAGCGAAATACGGACAGCCTTGTCGGGAAATCTTTGTCGGTGCACGGGTTATGTGAAGATTATCGAGGCCGTCAAGGCGGCCGCAGAGGCAGCCCCATGACAGCTGTACCGACCACAGATGGCAAGCTCGCCCGCCACGGCGTTCCTTTAATTGATGGCATAGAAAAAGTAACTGGACGCGCACGCTACACTACCGACCTTGACCATGCCGATGCCCTGGTGGGACGCATTCTGCGGAGCCCTGTAAGCCATGGGAACATCTCTCGGCTAGATGTTTCCAAGGCGCGTGCGCTCGATGGCGTCTTGGCGGTCATCACCGGCGAAGATTGTTCCCACACTTACGGCGTGCTTCCCATTGCGATGAACGAGCATCCGTTGGCTCGTGGCCGCGTTCGCTATCGCGGCGAGCCGGTCGCGGCAGTGGCCGCGGTCGACGCGGAGACCGCCC
>CAYJPU010000001.1:0-35141 GCA_964372105.1 uncultured Undibacter sp. | reverse complement strand
CGCTATCGCGGCGAGCCGGTCGCGGCAGTGGCCGCGGTCGACGCGGAGACCGCCCAGTTGGCTCTCAACTTGATTGAATTGGAGATAACTGAGCTCCCCGCCTATTACACATCCGAATCGGCACGTGCGTCGGACGCTGTGCTTTTGCACGACAACAAACCCGGCAATGTCGAACGCGAGGTCCATCATCAGTTTGGCGACGTCGGTCAAGGCATGGCCGCGGCCGATCTGGTGCAAGAGGAGCGCTTCAGCTGCGCCGAGGTCAACCACGCGCAAATCGAGCCGCACGCCAGTCTTGCCGAGTTCGACCCGTTGACCGGCCGTCTCACGGTGCAGACCGTGTCGCAGGTCGGCTATTACCTGCACCTCATGCTAGCCCAATGCTTGGAAATGGATTCCTCACGCATCCGCGTGATTAAGCCGTTCATCGGCGGCGGTTTTGGATCTCGTGTCGAAGCATTGAACTTCGAGATCGTCACGGCGCTACTTGCCCGCGCCAGCGCCGGCAAAGTGATGATGCAGCTGACCCGCGAGGAAACCTTCATTACCCATCGCGCGCGCCCGCAGACCGACATCCGGTTGAAACTCGGCATGCGCAAGGATGGGCGCCTAACCGCGTGCGAATGCGAAGTCGTGCAGCGCGGCGGCGCCTATGCCGGTTACGGCATTATTACCATTCTTTACGCCGGCGCGCTTCTGCACGGGCTCTACGACATTCCCGCAGTCAAGTACGACGGTTACCGGGTCTACGCCAACCTGCCGCCCTGCGGCGCCATGCGCGGCCACGGTTCGGTCGATATGCGCCATTCATTCGAATGCCTCATCGACCGCATGGCGCGCGAACTTAAGCTCGACCCCTTTGCCGTTCGGCGCGCCAACTTATTGCAGGCGCCGACCCGCACCATGAACGATCTGGTGGTCAACAGCTACGGACTGGCGGAATGCCTCGACAAGGTCGAGCGCGCCAGCGGATGGCGCGAACGTATCGGCAAACTGCCGCCGGGCAAGGGCCTCGGCATGGCCTGTTCACATTACGTCAGCGGCGCCGCAAAGCCTATCCACCGAACCGGCGAACCGCACGCGGTGGTGAACCTCAAGCTCGACTTCGATGGCGGCCTGACGGCGCTTACGGGCGCCGCCGATATCGGCCAGGGCTCCTCGACCATGGTGGCAATCGCCGTGGCCGAGACGCTGGATATTTCGCTTGACCGCGTACGCGTCATCGCCGCGGATACTGCCATCACGCCCAAGGACAACGGGGCCTATTCGTCACGCATCACATTCATGGTGGGCAACGCGGCGATCGACGCCGCAAAGAGGCTGAAAGCGGTGCTCATTGCCGCCGCGGCGCGCAAACTCGAGGCGCGCCCGGAAGACGTCGAATGTGCGGGTGAAGTGTTCCGCGTCGGCAGCGGCAATCAATCGAGCCTGCCCTTCGCCGACGTCGTTGCCGCTGCGCTGGTCGACGAGGGCGCTATAACCGTCAAAGGCTCGTTCACGTGCCCGCCGGACTTCCACGGTGGCAAGCACCGCGGCGGCGCCGTCGGCTCGACCATGGGCTTCAGCTACGCCGCCCAGGTGGTCGAGGTAAGCGTCGACGATGCGACCGCCGCGGTAACGGTCGACAAGGTATGGGTGGCGCTCGACTGCGGCCATGCAATCAACCCGCTGGCGGTCGAAGGCCAAATCCAGGGATCAGTCTGGATGGGCATGGGTCAAGCAATGAGCGAGGAAACCCGCTATCTCGAGGGTCTGCCGGCCCATGCCAGCTTTCTTGAATATCGCATGCCGACCATCATGGATTCCCCACCGATCGAAACTTATATCGTCGAAAGCCACGATCCATATGGACCGTTCGGCGCCAAGGAAGCGAGCGAAGGCGCATTGGCCGGCTTCCCGCCGGCCTTGGTGAACGCCGTCGCCAACGCGATCGGCATAAACCTCAATGAATTGCCGGTGACACCCGACCGGGTCATGGATGCGCTCATCCAGCGCCGACGGCAGGCCAAGCTTGCCAGCACCTCGAAGGTCGCGCCATGACCGAACCTATGTCCAAGTTTCGTCTGGCCCAACCCGCAACCGTCAAGGAGGCGATTGCCGCGCTCCGTGACCATCCGGGCGCCAAGTTCGTCGCGGGCGGGACCGACTTGCTGGTCAACATGCGGCATAACATCATCAGCCCGGACCTCCTGGTCGATCTTTCCGGTGTCGGCGAACTGACCGAAATTGACACCGACACACACGGAGTAACAATCGGTGCGGGCGTGACCATCGCTACCCTTGCCCGCAATGCGATGATCGCCACCCGATATCAGGCGCTCGCGCAAGCCGCCGCGGCAATCGCCGCTCCCGGCCACCGCGCCATGGGGACTGTCGGCGGCAATTTGTGCCTCGATACGCGCTGCGTTTACTACAATCAAAGCGAATGGTGGCGGAAAGCCAACGCTTATTGCCTCAAGAACCGTGGGGATACCTGCCATGTTGCACCGCAGGGGCAGCGCTGCCACGCCGCCTTCACCGGCGACCTGGCGCCAGCCCTGCTCGCCCTCGGTGCTGAAATCAGTATTGCTGACGCGCAAGGCTACCGCCGAGTTCCCCTGAGCGAGCTCTACGTTGAAGACGGCAAGGCACATCTAGCCCTGACCGAAGCCGAACTCATCGTGGCGGTGCATCTGCCGTCAGATGCGCCCCCGTCAGCCTATGCAAAAGTGCGAACGCGGGCGGCCATCGACTATCCCATGGCCGGCGTTGCTGTCGCGCTCTCGGCATCCGGCACGAACGTCAGCTCGCTTCGCGTGGCCCTGACCGGCACCAATTCCCGGCCGTTTCTGCTTGCCGGCACGGAGGTCTTTGCCGGGCGGTCAATCGACGAGAAGCTGTTGCAAGAGATCGACCGGCTCGTGCAGAAACAAGTCCAGCCAATGCGCACAACCATTGCGTCGGCCAACTATCGCCGGGTCGCCGCCGCCGCGTTGGCACGGCGTTTGACCGCAAGCCTCTGCGCGGGCGGCACGGCCTGAACGTACTACACGGCTCGTGTGGTTCCAGCCGAATGAGGCAACCGCAGCGTGCCTACGATGCGGGGAGGACGGCCGTTGCCTCCAGCTCGATCTTTGCCGGTGTGTCGAGCAGATCGGCAACAAAAATCATGCTCATCGCGGGGTAATGGTCCCCCATCAGCGATTTCCAAATGCGCCCGAGCTCGCGACGACCGGCCAGGTAAGCCGGTTTGTCGATACAAAACGCGGTCAACCTGAAGATATGGTTCGGCTTGCCGCCCGCCTCCGCGAGAATGGCGAGAATATTCTTGAGCGCCTGTTCGAACTGCGGAACGAGTTCTTCGCTTTGGAAACGTTGACTGGCGTCCCAGCCAACCTGCCCGGCAATGAACACAATTCGGCCCGCCGTCACACTGATACCGTTTGCATACCCGATCGGCGGCGCCCAATCGCCGGGATGAAGAACCTGAACTGACATTGCAAAACCCCATTTTGATTACCGCTGACTTCAGAACCTCTCGTTACCGGCGCTCCGATACCAAGATCATTACAATTGTTTCAACGGACCGGCCGCAACGTCCCCCGCACCGCGCTGCGTTCGTCGGCCGCGATATGACGCAGCTTCGCAATGTCTTTGACCACTACCTGCGACGCATCGATGGTCACCCCAACCGCTCTTAGTCTCGCAAAAGCGCGCGATAGAGACTCGGGCGTCAGCCCGAGCCGCGCTGCTATCAACACCTTGTCGTAAGGCAAAGCGATCGCACAGTTGCCCTGTTTGGCAACCGACAGCGACGCAAGAAACTCGGCGACCCGCTGTACCCCGCTTTGCGCTTTGAGTTGTTCAACCTGCTGAACAAGATGGTGTAGATGCTGAGACGTGGATGCGATCATTGCCAACGCGATGTCGGGACTTTCCCGAATGCACCGGACGATGTGATCGGCGGGGATGCGCCCTACGCGCGCGTCAGTGACCGCTTCAGCGGTCGCCGGATATCGACTTCCGGTGAACGCGACTGCCTCGGCGAAACTTTCACCTTTTGTCAGGACGTGGATCACCGTTTCGTCGCCGGAAGGCGTAACGCGATAGAGCTTTACCCATCCATCGATAACGATAAAAAAGGCTGTCGCCGGATCGCCTTGCCGAAATAGCCACTCGTGAGGCCTCAACATCACGGCTGTTGCTGGCTCGATGATGTGCTCAACCGTCCCCGATCTCAGTCCGCGAAAGATCGCGACCCTGGTAATGATTTGGAGATCGCCGACCGTCAGTCTTGACGACATGGATAAAACCTCGCGAAAAATTAGTTTTTAACCAGCCAAGCCACCTTGATTTTGATCAAATATTGGCGGCGCTGGAAGCCCCTTTTGTGCGGTGCACACTGACAACTCGATTTCGGCGCATTCCGCCGAGATTCGGGCTAGTCCCCGTCAATTCGCCCATCGTCCATTTGGCTCCCGAACGCTGTGGTTTTTCCGGACTTCACGCGCAGCTGATCCCCCGCGCGCGACAAGGCGACCTTCGCACGCCGACCGGCGCTCGCACTGCGACGATCGACCAGCTTGCGCATCGTCGCTAGGGTTATCGATCCAAGTGTCGCGCGCGCGATATCATCAATTTCGTTGACAACCGCGCGCAAGGTTTGATCTTCAGGTGTTGTATCGACGGCCCCACCATCCTGCTCGACCGAACTCAGGTCTTCGAATAATTGCGCCACGTCCAGCAGGGTTATCCGCCGTGCATTGCCGGAGAACTGATATCCACCACCCGCGCCACGAACCGAGCGGACAAGGCCGGCTCGGCTCATGACGTGCATGACCTTAGCCAGATGATGACTGGAAACGCCATACTTCTCGCCAATTTCGGCGACGGAAAGCTGAAGGCCTTCGCGCGCTGTTAGTTCCAGAACCGCGAAAATGGCAAGTCGAGTTGAAATCTGCAGCTTCATGACGCCGTCATCCGTTGGGGCTTCCTTCCGACTTCGAATCGTCGCCTTGCGCGCTCAATCAAGGTCTTTCTCAAGCTGGATATAGGGACCCGCCATCATTCCTTCGCTGCGAAAAAACAGCGAAGGAAGCTGGGCATCTCTTGCGACCATTGTTCGCATCTTGCCGACACCCGCCTTCTTGAACTCACCGGATATCGCTTCAAGAAGCGCGCGGCCGACGCCATGCAGGCGCGTCTCCGGCTCAACCGACAACGCAAATACCCAGCCACAGGGCGTGGACCCGAATTCCCAGGCACGAATCTCGCCGATGATAAAGCCCAGCACGCGTGAATCCGTTCGATCCACCCGATTCTTGGCGACCAGAAAGAAGCGCTCGCGCAGGCGCCGCTTTCCGTAACGGAGAAAGACATCGTTCCAGTACTTTGCTTTGGCGAATTTCGTGACACGGGTATCAAGCGCGATCACCTGGGGGATATCAGCGGCCTGCACGCGTCGCACCTGCACCGCGGTGCCGATCTTTGCCGTTCGCCTATTTGGGTTGGTCGCCAATGGTTCACCGCCCTTCGCCCGGATAATAAATATAGCGAATAATTACGCATTGTGGTACCTATTTGTGGGTCCAGATGGAAAAGGGAGCACTGGCGTGACCTGCGCTCGGCCGGATGAGCAATCCCGGATATGGCGGACGGCCGACGCCGTCCATATCGACGTGCGGAACCTGGAACCTCCGGGGCCCATGGTTGCCATTCTGCAGGCCATCGACGGCGGTGGGGTCGATACCGCTCTTATTGCCCATCTCGATCGTGAGCCGATCTTTCTCTATCCGGAGCTCGACGATCGAGGGTGGAGTCATGAGATCATCCAGTCCTCGTGCGGGAGCGCGGACTGTGAGGACGGGGTTATGCTTCGCATGGTGCGCTGGGGTTCATGAGTATCGCGGCATCCTTTCTCGGGGGCGCGAAGAGCCGGTTATTGCCGCCATCGGTCCCATTCCGGTTCTTCGGGGCGGCGGCCGTCTTCCACGTCCTGATGTGGCTGGCCCTGCTCGTCGGTGCCGACGAGGCGACGACATTCAGGGGCGGTCTCGGCGCCTCGCTGGCCTCGGTGCACCTATTGACCCTTGGCGTCCTGACCACGACCGCGATCGGCGCATCCGTCCAGCTCCTGCCGGTGGCAACACGACGCACGCTACGCGCGGTGTGGCCGGTCAAATTGATCTTCTGGCTTACTGTGCCCGGCCTGACTGCGCTGGTGGGCGCCATGTATATGGCGCAAACGAGCATTCTCATTCCGGCTGCCATAGTGATTTCCGTCGGCTTGCTGCTGTTCTGCGGGCTACTGGCGGACAATTTGCGCCGTGCCGGCAGCCTTCCGGTGGTTGGCGCCTACGGTTGGGCAGCGCTCGCGGCGCTGGTACTGGTAATCGCTCTTGGCGTCGCACTCGCATTCAACGAAGAAACGGGATTTCTGCCCGATCACGGCGCCGCCGCCCTCGCTCACCTGATCCTGGGTGGCTTCGGGTTCATGGGGCTGCTCGTCCTCGGCTTCAGCCACGTCTTGGTGCCGATGTTCGCGCTGGCGCCGGCGCCGACAAAGCGCCCGAGCTTCGCCGGTTTTACCACCGCCGCAATCGCGCTTTTGCTCGGAACCCTCGGAGCGCTCATTGACAATCGAAGCCTGCTTTCGGCAGCCGGGTTCCTGGGTCTCGTTGCCGCCGCGGTGCATCTTTGGCTGATGTACCGCACGCTCAAGACCGGCATGCGTAAGCGCCTCGGCCTCTCATTCGTCCTCGTGCGCGCGGCCTGGGTCATGCTGCCGGCGACAATCCTCGTCGGCCTCGCCGCGCTCTATGGTCTTGCCGGCAAAAATGGGCCGACCCTGTTCGGCTTCCTGCTGCTGTTCGGCTGGCTTCTCACCTTCCTGTTTGCCATTCTGCAGCGCATCATGCCCTTCCTCGCTTCGATGTTTGTGACGCCGCCGGCGAGCGGCGGCACGGCCATCGTCGCCGAGCTTGCCGGCGCCCGGTCGCTGAAGCTCCATGCCGCCTGCCATGCCCTCGCGCTCGCCGTCCTGGCCGTCGCAATTTTGCTCGATGCCGCCACGATCGCGCGCCTCGGCAGCGCCATCGGCCTGGTCGGCGCACTAGCCTTCGCCTGGTTCACGGTCGACGTCATTCGCCGGATGCTGCCGCCGAAACAAGCCTGACCGGCGGCGGAAGCCGCGCGCTCAGATATATTGCCCCGCATCGACGCGGAGCACCTCGCCGGTGATGGCACGGGCAGCATCGGACAGCAGAAACAGCACCGCATTGCTGACGTCCTGCGGGTCGGCGAGCTCAAGAAGCGCGGCTTCCGCCGCCGCCCGGCCGAGAACCTCTTCCGGCAAGGCGCGCGCCATGTCGGTCATCACCATACCGGGCGCGACCGCGTTGACGGTGACGCCCTTCTTCCCGAACTCCCGCGCCGCGGTTTTGGTCAGGCCGATAAGGCCGGCTTTGGCGGCCGCGTAGTTGGCCTGCCCAAACTTTCCGCGCATGCCGTTGATCGAGGTAATGTTGACGATCCGGCCGTATCCCTGTGCCGCCATCAGCGGCGCCACGGCGCGGATCATGTTGAACGCGCCTGTCAGATTGACGTCGAGCACCGCCGCCCAATCGGCATCGCTCATCTTGGCAATCGAACGATCACGGGTGATGCCGGCATTGTTGACGAGCAGTGTCGGGGGCTGCGGAAGCTGCGCGACCGCGGCATTCACCGTACCGCTATCGGCAATATTGATGCGCACGAAACGATGGCGGAACGCCTCCGGACGCTCCGGCTCACCGACATCGAAGGCCGACACCTCCGCGCCGGCCTCCCCGAGCGCATCGGCGATTGCCCGGCCTATGCCCCGGCTGCCGCCGGTGACAATGGCCCGATGTTCGCGAAAGTCGAATTGTGGCTGCCGCGCAGGTTTCGATCTCCCAGGCATCGGCACGGCTCTCAAACGAGCGACTGGTCGAAACACAGCCGTTGCGACGGACGGAAACCGCAGCGATCGAGATAGGCGAGCAAATCACGGTCTTGCCAGTCGACTTCGGTGCGCACTTTCTCGACGCGTAGCGTGCTGAGATTCGCCAGCAACTGCGATACCAAAGCGCGGCCGACGCCCCTCTTCCGGTAATCCGGATCGACACCGATCGTGTCAATGACCGCCGTGGTTTCGACGCGGCCAAATTCACCGAGGTCGACGCGGGCCATGATGAAACCGACAGGCACGCTGTCGAGCTCCGCAACCAGCGAGACGCGCACGTCCGATTCAGTGAGAGCTTCGTTCAGCTTCCGCTGGAAATAAGCCGCCCGGTCGCGGCCGGTGATTCGGCGATCGATCGCCACCAGCGCGCGCAAATCGCCTGCCGCCATCGAGCGCACCGGTATCTTGTCGCGCGCGAGCGGCCCGAAATCCGCGGCAGGCTCGCCGCTGTAGTTGACCTCGGCGGCTTCCCCCACATTATGCGGGAGGCTAATGCCGTTGCTGCGAGCCATGACCGTCGCTCCTTGCCTTATCGTTACTCGTCCTCGACCGACTCCGCCAGCGGCGTCATATCCGAACGCTCAAGCATTAACCGCGGCGCCAGCCTGAAGCCGGACGCATCGAAGAACCGCAGCAAAGCGTGCTGAGTCCAGTCGGCTTGCGATTGCAGCGATTGGACCCCTTTCTTGCGCATGACCGCCACAAGGCTATCCATCAGCACGTGACCAACACCGTGCTCCCGGCTTCCGCTCATGACGCCAACCGCGTCGAGGATGGCAATCGCCTGGTCGCGGCCGAATTCACCCCGCATGATGCGAGCGAAGGCAAAACCGATCAGCGCGCCGTTGCGGACAACCCCGACATGGACGAAATCCTCTGGATGCTGCTTGGCGTGGGCAAGTCGTTTCTCAAAGAAGCGGCGGCGCGGCTCTCCGACGTGGTCCGAATCGATAGCGATCACCCGGTCAAGATCGGCAGGCCGTAGCGGACGGATCTCGTCTTCCGGATTCGCGGCGGCAATCGTCATGTAATGACCTCATACGTTCTCGACGTATTCCTCATAGAGCCTGGCTTCGGTTTCGGCATCCATGCTCTCTTCAATCACCGGCAATAGCGCCATCTCTTCCTTCTGCACGTGCGCAAGCATACGCTCGCTGAGTTCCTGGGCCAGACGCGTGAATTCGTCCCATTCCGTCGGCGCAAATCCGTTCGCCATTGCTCCTCGTGCAATCGCGGCGACGCGCGCGCCAAGCGGCCGCATGGCTTCATGCTCGCTCGTCAGGTGCGCACCGATGCCGGCGTCGCCGATAGCCTCCAGAAAAGTGAAAAGATGGTTTTCCTCGAACGCGAAATGCCGTTCGATTTCGGCCTCCACGCCGGTCGACAGATCCGACAGCAAACGGGCGACACTGGCGTCCGCCTTGTCCGGAGGACCGCCGCGCCGGCCGCGCGCCAGCAGTTGCTCAAGCCGTTCCATCAAGGCGACGGTCGCACCGTGCTCGTCGTGCAGCGTTTGACTGATCCGGTTTGTAAAACTCATCGCGATTTCCTACCGAGGCGCAGCACTGAATTTTCAGCCTATCGCGTCAGCTGTGCAACTGCTGGTATTTGACGAGAAGATCGTCCTGCGACTCGTCCCAGTCCGGGTTCGGCTCGATGCAATTCGCCGGGCAGACCAGCTTGCACTGCGGTTCGTCCTCGGCACCCACGCATTCGGTGCATTTGAGCGGGTCGATGACGTATATCGGGTTGCCGGCGGTAATTGCCTTGTTCGGGCACACTGGCTCGCACGCATCGCAAGCCGTGCAAGCTTCGGTGATCATTAAAGCCATAGCGTCGTCTCCTTACATATTCATGCCGCTTGCGGCACCCGGCTGGCGGCAAGCTTGTCAAACCGAAACGCTCCCCATAACGCAGCCCCAATCGCTCCGGCATACATGGAGTCGGGATGGCTACGGACCGAGAGCTTCATGTCTTTGATGTGCGAGATATCTTCTTCAAGCGCCGCGACCAATCCCTTGTCGAGCGCGAGCCCGCCTGTCACCATCACCGCGCCATCGACCACCCCGATCGACTTCAGCAGCTTGGACAGCCGCGCCGCCATAGACAGATGGATGCCCTTCAGGATATTCGGCGTTGAAATGCCGCGCGACACCATGTTGATCACGTCTGTTTCCGCCAGCACGGCACAGATGCTACTTACGACTTCGGGGTTTTCGCCCTGGCTAGAGAGCACTCCGATCTCTTCCTGAGCGATTCCGAGATAGCGGGCGATATTTTCAAGAAATTGCCCCGAGCCTGACGCACACTGGCTGGTCATCTTGTAGCTGATCACTTTGCCGCGTCCATCGATCTGGATCGCCCGGCCGTGCAACGCTCCGATGTCGAGCGCTGCCCGCGATTCCGGGTCGAGGTAGATGGCGCCGCGGGCATGGGTGGTCATCGAATAGAAATGGCCGGTGTGGAACGGTACGCTTTCGCCCTCGCCCGTGGTCGCGACGTAGTCGACGTCCTCGGGCCGCAGTTTTGCGTCTTCGAGCACGGCGTCATAGGCGACGCGGGCCAACTCCAACGGATCGCGTTGCCGGATGCGCATCACGTAGCGCGACAACCAGGTTTCCTCGCCGTTCTCAACCTTGAACAGCGCCGCTTTGATGGTGCTGGTGCCGATATCGATACCCGCTGCGATGGTCATTGTTCCCTCTCGTCCGCTTGCCCCAGATGCGCCCGCCGCGCAAACTCCGCCGCACCGAGCGCACCGGTATAGATCGAATCTGGGTTAATGTTGATCGTGACGTCTCCGTAGTTTTCCTTGATCACTTTCCTCAGCTCTCGCACCGCCGCCTCGTTCTTTGCAACACCGCCTGTGAAAGTGAATTCATCGGTCACGCCTCCCGAACGCGAAATGATCGAGATTGCGCGCAAGATGATCGCGCGATGCAGCCCCGCGAGAATATCTTCGCGTTTTTCCCCGAGCGACAGCCGGTCACGCAGCTCTGCGCCGGCGAACACCGTGCACGTCGAATTGATGCGCGCGGGCTTGTCCGACTTCATCGCCAACGGCCCCAATTCGTGCAGGCCCATATTCATTTCGTCAGCGATGTAGCCGAGATAGCGGCCACACCCCGCTGCACAGCGGTCGTTCATTTGAAAATTGGCGACAATTCCGCTGGCGTCGATTTGAATGCCTTTTGTGTCCTGGCCACCGATGTCGAGCACCGTGCGCGTCTGCGGATACATCAGATGGGCACCAAGGCCGTGGCACAGGATCTCCGAACGGATGTGCTCCTTGGAGAACGGCAGCGTCACCCGGCCATAGCCGGTGCCGACGAGATAGGTTTCTTCCAGCTCGATGGCGAGCGCGTTTTCGATCAATTTCTGAATATCGTTCGCTGCCGATTTGACCGACGGCTCCGTCTTGAGCACGCGGCCGAGCGCGCGCCGGAACTTCTCACTCAGCTCGCCGGCCGGCGGTCTGTTCTCAACCTCGATAATCGACTTGTCGTAGACGTTGAGAAGCAGGTCGTAGGGGAGATTTGCTACCCGCGCGACCTCTTCGGCATGGGTATGGTAGCGCGATCCCGCGATATCCCGGAAGAAGTCTGATTTGCGCTTGGCGCCGGGCGCATAAAGCTCAGGCGCTTCCTTCCGCAGCCGCTGAAATACCTCGCTGAGCGAATCCTTTACACCAGAGCCGACTTTGGCAAAGCGCTCACCTTGGATCTGCC
Source organism: uncultured Undibacter sp. (assembly GCA_964372105.1). Classification (GTDB taxonomy): domain Bacteria; phylum Pseudomonadota; class Alphaproteobacteria; order Rhizobiales; family Xanthobacteraceae; genus Pseudolabrys. Next base: position 23,453 of record CAYJPU010000001.1, on the reverse strand, counting down.
CAATGCAAGTCTGCTCGAGATCGTCGAGCTGTTCGAGAAACTGCTCGAGACGAAAGGCGCGCTCCAGCGCGCCGAGGAAGGTATCGAGCTCAATCAGCCCATTGGCGGCGCTAAGCGCCCGGCGGAACAGCGTAAACTGTCCGTCGACATGCGCCTCCTGACTCGCCACACGTGCCGCGGTCGCGTAATTCGAGCGCGAATTGGTGATGCCGTGACCGATGACATGGCTTTCTTCGTCGAGAAGGACCGCCTTGGTCGTCGTCGAACCTAGATCGATACCGACAAACGTCTTCATACATGCCTCCTCAAGCCGCCGTGCTCGCGCCGACACGCTTCTGATCAATCATTTGAAAGTAGCTTTCGAGACGGTTCTTGATATTGGCGGCCGAGAAATACCGCGGGTCGACCAGGTCGGATTCGACGAATGCCGCTGGCTTGCCGGTCCGCTTCTCGACCTCGCGCATCATAAGCAATTGCCCGGCCGAGAAACTGTTGCAGCTCTTGATCGAGTTGATTAGCAAACCGTCCGCTTCGTACTCGTTGATGTAGTTGACCAGCATGTCGATGCGCATCGGCAGGCTGCGGTTCGTGTAGACGCCGAGGCAGTACTCTGCCAGCGTCTCGAGCGGCTTATCCGGGTTGTGACGGAAGCCGAGATCGTATACGCCACCGACCTTGGTGTAGCTCGAAGCGACGACGACCGCGCCTTCGTCGTAAAACATCTTCCAGAACTGACGGAAGCTCGTGTAGTTGGGCGGCCCCTCGACGACCAGCCGGTATTTTTCTTTGCCCATGTCGCCGTCTGGCGTCACCGGCCCCTGGCCTTTAGCCAAACGGTCCTCTACTTCCTCGCGCAAGAAGCGATAGTAGTCGATCGCGTCCTGGGTGCCGCGGAAGGCGCCGAAGATCGGCCCGATGTAATAGATGCCGCCGAAATAGGCGTCGATCGGCGACGGCTTGGCTTTGGCGCTTTGCAACACCCGGACGAGATCGTCTTCGGCCTTTGTCGATTTTTTCAAGTATTCACGCAGCCGGTCGATGTCGAACTTGACACCCGACACGCGCTCGAGCTTGGGAATAACGTCTTCCTTTAGTTGCTTCACCATGTAATCGATCATGTTCTTGGTGATCTTGCCGTCTCCCATGTACGGCGTGTGCAGCATGATCGTCTCGCACTTGTACTGCTCGCGCAGCAGCTCGAACCATTTCATGAAGGTGAAACAGCCGGTATAGGACAGCAGCAGAACGTCGGGATTCGGAAATTTCTTCCCGTTGGGAGCAATATTGCCTTTGGCCATCATACCGATATCCGACTTTACGTAAGTGCAGACATCCTCCGAGTGGCCGATCTTTTCCGCTTCGAGCACGTAACTGCCGCTGACGCGGCGTAGTCCGTTCTGAATGGCGTTTACTTCGGGAAGATTATTTAGAAGGTCGAAACACATGATCAATTCATTGAGATTACCCGGCACAAAGGTGGCGGCCACCTTTTTACCGGTCTCGGGCGCGCTGGTCAGCCGATCGTAGTGAGCGGCCATCATCTCCTTCTGCTTCACCATGGAAGCGTCCTTGACGACCTCCTTGGCCGGAGCGCGGGAAGTGACAATCTTCGTCTGCGTCGTCATGCTCCGCTCCATAGCTTGATTGAATCGGCGAACGTGCCGGCCTGTTCTCTGATCGGCTGCATCTGGCCGGAATTTTCGGCGTATTTGAAGGCGATATAGGGGATGCCCGCCTCCTTGAGCACGTGCTGGAGCATCGGCCGTTCGAGCAGAGCCGGATCGCAGAAGCTCGGCGCCGCAAAGATCACCCCTTCCGCCGCGGTGCGCTTAACCGCGCGAACGAGGTGCTGGCCCTTTTCCTTCTGGTTTGGTTCGTACTTGGCCGCCGTCGACTCGGAATGATGCAGAAAGGCAGAGGAAAGATTTCGTAACGGGTCGCCCTCGGTCTCGACATCGCCGATCAGCCAGCGGGTAACCAGCAGGAGATCGTCGTCGACCACATAGCAGCCGGACAGCTCGAGCGACTTGATCAGATTGAGCGGCGGCTGCTCGCAGAACAGGCCGGTCAGCACAATGCGGCAATTGTCGCGCATCGGCCGCTCGTCGGCGCGCGCCGCGGCAAGATATTCGCGCAACAGGTTCGTATGCTCTTCCACCGGCAAAACAAGCCCGGCGCGCACCATCAGGTAGACCTCGGCGGCGGGCGCTTGCCACGGCCGCTCTGCCCGGAAAGTGTAGAGGTCGCGTATCTGTCGCCGGTTCTCGTTGTAAACCGCGATCGAGTTTCGCAGCTCGTCGTCGGTGATCGGCTTGCCGCGGAGCTCACCGAGGTCGTGTCTGAGTTCTGCCAGTTCGTTAACGTAGAAATTTCCGCCGACGTCGTCTTCATAATTCTGCGGCACGTCGAAATAGTGCGAATAGACATGCGGAAACATCATCTTCCACATGCCGGATAGATTGCGGATCACGTCGCAAATTGACGGGAACAGCATACCATCGACGAAATCGAGACGGCCCGACACGCCGAGCTCAATCGTCGAGCGCGGGATGCGGCAGATATAGCTCTGATAATACGCGTCGCCGTGGATGACCTCGAGCTGGTCGCCGCCCCCGACAATGCCAAGGGGCAACATGCCAGCGGCATGTATGATTTCGCGCGGTACGTAGATCGGCATATAGCCGATCACTTTGCGGCCAGGCACCGCCGCTTTCCAGTTGCGCGCGGAAGTGAAGGACAAATCCTCGAATAGCGCATTTGCGCGCGCGACGATGTCGGCTGTAGCCGTAGGGTTCAACGATGTTGCCATTGCGGCGACCTCTTCGCGATGAAAGCTTCGAGACCGGTCACCGCGTCGTGGGTGGCCATTAGCTCGTCTAGATAAAGCCGTTCGACGGCGCGGATCTTGTTCGTGACGCGCGCGACATAGTCGAGCCGCGCCGCCTTGACAGCATAACGCAGCGAACTCGCGCTCTTCGGTTTCAGATGTTCCTCGAAATAGGCGAGCGCGGCATGCTCCGGATCGGTGGCGGCCTCATGGGCGATGCCCATGGCCGCCGCCTCAGCGCCGGTGACGCTACGGCCGGAGACCAGGAGATCGAGGGAACGCACCGGACCGATCAATTCGGGCAACAGACAGGAGGCGGCGGGCGCGAACACGCCCAGCTTCATCTCCGGCTGGCCGAGACTGGCATCCGGCGCGACAAACATGAGATGGCCAGCCAGTGCAACTTCCAGCCCGCCGCCGAGGCATTGGCCGCGCACCGCCACCAGCAGCGGTACCGGGAATTCGACCATGCGGAGAACCAGGCGATGAAGCCCCTCCAGCATGGCGGCACATTGACCGGGCAGATGTTCCTCGACGCTGGCACCAAAGCTGAAATGCGGGCCCTCCGCATCCAGAAGTACCGCGCCCAACTCTCTATTGCCTGAATGTTCCGCCAACGCCTTATCGAGCGCCGCGATCATGGCGGCATCGACAATGTTCGCCTTTGGCCGGCTCAATCGCAGCCGCAGCAACCGGCCGTCCGCCTCCAACCATATTTTGAGCGGCTGCGTCACAGTCACGCCCTCGCCCGCGGTTGAATGCTTTCAGTGAGTTCGTCCGACCAAGGCGCGTTGTCGGCGAGCGCGCGGCGCAACGCCACGAAGTCGACCTCCCGGCCGGTTTCGCGAGTCCCTTCGTTAAAGGCGCGGAATCCGGCGCGAGCCTCCGTCATCATGTTGAGGGCAAGCCAATCTCGCGCGTTCTCTTTATTGGCGTTCCACGCGTTGAGCTTCGGCTTACGGAGTTCCTCGACCGTCTTGGTCGTGCACTCGGGGAAGGTGTAAAGCAACTTGGTGCAAAGGGCATCGACCCGTTCGTCGAGCAGGCTGAGGTCGATGGTGCCTCGCTTCAACAGCGCCTGACCTTCGGCAGCCGCCGCACCCGTCTTGGGCTCGCCGTGGATGATGCGCCCGTATTCATCGAGGAATTGGTCGGTGCAAACCGTCGGATTGGCGACGAACTTCCCGTCGACTTTCAGCGCCGGCACGACCTCGCTGATGATACCGAGACGGTAGGCCTTGTGCGCCGAGAACGGTTCGCACAGCAGGCCGGAGACCATCGCCTGCTCGCAACCGATCATGTAGGGGAGAAAATCGGTGGCCCCGCCGATCGGGGCCGAACCGTGCTTGGGCCCGGCCTGGCCGAACCGTGCAAGATCCTGCGCAATCGAAAAATCGCAAGCCATGCCGATTTCCTGACCGCCACCGATGCGCATCCCGTTCACGCGACAGACCACCGGCTTGTCGCAGCCGATGATCGCCGAGACCATGTCGTTGAACAGCCGCATATACCCCCGGTACTCCTGGGGATTGCCAGCGTAATACTCGGCATATTCCTTGGTGTTGCCGCCAGTGCAGAAGGCTTTGTCGCCGACCCCGGTGAACACAACAGCGACGACGTCGCGCGCCGCGCTGGCGGCGCGAAACGCCAGAATCGTCGCCTTCACCATATCGGTCGTGTAGGAATTGAATTGGCTTGGGTTGTCGAGCGTGATCCAGGCGTTGAACAACCCAGCCACCGGCTTTCCGTCAGCCCCCTTCACCGGCCGCTTTTCGTAGTGAACGTTTCTTGACACGGTTTCGCGCACAGCCTCGACGACGAGATTGTGATCTTTAGCGTCGGATTTTTGCATTGTGGTGGCCCGGGCTGCTTCGGTAGTCATGCTGATTCCTTACGATGCAGGAACGAGTACGGCGCGGCGTTTGAGGGCGCCGGCATGGGCCGCCTCGAACACCTGATTGATCTCGCTGAGCGGATGCTTCTCGACGAACTGGCCGACCTTGACGCGGCCGCTCATGACGAGTTCCAGGGCGGCAGGATAGAGATCGGGCGGGCATCCCCAGTTGCCGATTGCGCGCGCGTGGTACGCCATGAGGTTCGAAAGCCGAATCTCGACCTTGTCCATAGTGAACCCGACGACAGCAAGGGTCGCGCCATGATTGATCAAACTGAATGCTGTTTCCTGGCCGGCCCGCGTGCCAGAGCATTCGAAGATAATCCACTCGGTCTGGCGAAGACCTTGTTGTTTGGCGAATGTCTGGATCGCCGCCTTGATATCACGCGGCGTCAACTTTTTGGCGTTCAGCGTGAGCGCGGCACCCTGTCCCGCAATCGCGGCAAGCTTATCGTCGTCAACATCAACGGCGACAACGGTGCCTCCCAAAGCGGCCGCAATCTGGACCGCATAACCGCCGACACCACCGACGCCGTTGACGACGACGAGGTCACCTTTCGTGACGCCGGCCTGCACAACCGCCTGATAAGGCGTGGTCACGGCGTCGGCGATTACCGAAAGATCGGCTAGATCAATTCCGGCTGCCGCCAGGCGGTGCTCGTCAACCACACAAAGGCCGCGCGCCGGCACGGTGATATGGGTGGCGAATCCGCCGTGAATGTCGTTGCCCGGCATCTTCTGGTTCGGGCAGATCGTCGCCTTGCCGCGAAGGCAGGCATCGCATCGACCGCACGGGATCACTGCCGGAATAATGACCGCGCGATCGGTATACCAAAGGGCGTCCGTACCGGCGTCGATGACGTGTCCACTGATCTCATGCCCGAGCGTCAGCGGCAGTTCATGCTTGGTACGTACGCCATCGTAATAGTAGCCAAGATCGGTATGACAAACGCCGCATCCGGCGATTTCGACGACGACTTCATCGGGGCCCGGAGTGCCGATATCGAATTCCATGGGGACAAGAGGCTGCCCTGTAGCCGTCATCATCCAACGAACGGGCTTGGCACTCATACGTCTCGCCCTCCAGTTTGACCGTCAGTCCGCCGCCGGACAGGGGCCTATTTGTTTATATTTGCGATCAACAACCCTCGTTCCGCCTTGACCAAGGTCAAGGAAATGCCAAAAAACGCATTCTAGTACTTAATTACATATTGGGGGCGCAGGCGCCCGCAAAGTGGGGCTCTGATCAGGAGATTAAGTGGTATGGCAACCTCGCCGAGCATCTCCATCGCGATCCTTGGCAGCGGCGGCGCAGGCGCCCTGACCACCGGAAATTCCCTGCTCGAAACGGCCAGCGCCGCGGGGTGGCACGGGCTGTTCACCCGCACCATGGGCCCCCAAATCCGCGGCGGTGAAGCGGCAGGGCTGCTTCGGTTAGGCGTTCACCCCGTCGATTGCCTCCCCGACCAGTTCGACCTGATAATCGGTATCGACTGGCTGAACGCCCACCGTTTCGGCGCAGAAATCAAGGCCGGCCAGCAGACTCTGGTGATCAGCGATCCTCGTGGGGGCGAACCGCCGCCGATGGTGACGCAATCCGGGGCGCGCATCGTTGAAGTCCCGATGAAGGATATCGCCAAGTCCATTCCGGACGGGCGGCCCAACATGATTGCGCTCGGCGTCGCCTGCCGACTGCTTGGCTTGACCATTGAGCAGGTGTTCGAGCCAATTGGGAAGCGTCTTGTCGATAAGGGGCCGGCCGCCATTGAGGCCAGCAGGGCCGGAATCAAGGCCGGATACGACGCGGCAGCCGACATCCAATTTGACAAGCAACTCGAGGCGCCGAACCGCGTTTCCAGCCGCAGGTGGCTGCTGTCGGGAAACGAGGCCACCGCGCTCGGTGCCATCCGTGGTGGCATTCGCTTTGCCGCCGCCTATCCGATCACTCCCGCGACCGAAATCCTCGAATGGCTTGCGCCAAGCCTTACCAAAATCGGCGGCACACTACTGCAGGCCGAAGACGAACTCGCCGCCATCAACATGATCATCGGCTCGTCGTATGGCGGCACGCCGGCGCTGACGGCAACGTCCGGGCCCGGACTCTCGTTGATGATCGAGGCGCTCGGCCTCGCCACGTCCGCCGAAATCCCGGTCGTCGTCGTGGATGTGATGCGCGGTGGTCCGTCGACAGGCATTCCCACCAAATCCGAACAGGCCGACCTGAACATCGCCATTTACGGCATGCACGGCGACGCGCCCCATCTTGTGCTGGCGCCGCAGTCGGTCGGCGATTGCATGTTCACGGCGCAATGGGCGACCTATCTCGCCGAAACGCTGCAAACCCCGGCCATCATCCTATCCGACCAGTTCATGGGACAGTCTCGTGCCGCTATCGAACGCCCCGCTGACGTCGCGTTCATTGGTGCACGAACGATCGCCACCGATATTTCCGGTACCTATAAGCGCTACGCGATGGCGGCCAACGGCGTATCACCGATGGCGCTTCCGGGGACACGCGGTGGTCAATATACCGCCGAAGGTCTAACCCACTCCGAAACCGGCATTCCGACCAGCGGGGCCGCCGATCACCAGGCTCAACACGACAAGCGTCGCGACAAGCTCGAGAATTTCAACTTCGGCGACCATTGGGCGAGCGTCCGAGGCAAGGGCGATCTCGCGGTTATTACCTGGGGATCGCTCACCGGCGCCGCCCATGAAGCGGCCGGACGCGCGGCCGACGATGGAATCGACGTTCGCGTTGTCGCGCCGCGCCTGCTGGCACCCGTACAGCCGGACCGTTTGGCAGCCGCTCTAGAAGGGGTTAAACGCATCCTGGTCATCGAACAAACGCATAGCGGCCAGTTCCACCGATACATGCGTGCTCATTACGACCTGCCTGCGCCGGTGCGCGTGTTTCACCGGCCGGGGCCACTGCCGATCACGGCCGGTGAAATCCATCGTGCGATCACGGACTGGAGATGACGATGTCGAGCGTCGGTACGCGACTGGCCTGCAAACCCGCCGATTATAAATCTGACTTGAAGCCGATTTGGTGTCCCGGCTGCGGCGACTATCACGTGCTCATGTCGTTCACGCGCGCGTTCGCGAAATTGAATTTGCCGCCCGAGGAGATCGCCGTCATTTCCGGCATCGGCTGTTCGTCGCGAATCCCCGCTTACACGAATTGCTACGGCTTTCACGGCGTACACGGCCGTTCGCTCGCGCTTGCCGCCGGCCTGAAAGTGACGCGGCCCGATCTCACCGTCGTCGTCGCCAGCGGCGATGGCGATGGTTACTCGATCGGCGGTAACCATTTCCTGCACGCCTGTCGCCGCAACATCGACATGACATATGTGGTTATGGACAACCGCATCTACGGCATGACCAAGGGCCAGCCCTCGCCCACCACCGAGCCGGAGTTCGACACCGCATTGACTCCGGGCGGCACCGGGGTGCGGCCGTTCCATCCACTGGTCGTCGCCCTCGCATCAGGGGCGAACTTCATCGCTCGCTGTTTTTCCGGCGACCCAAACGAGACCGCTGATGTGCTGGCGGAAGCGATCAAGCACCCGGGATTTTCGTTCATCGAAATCCTCAGCCCTTGCGTAACTTTCCGCCCCGACGAAAAGGCCTGGAAGGAGCAGGTGCGCCCGGCCCCGGTTGCCGCGACGAGCGACCAGGGCAAGGCGGCACGTCGGCTCATGACCGACGACGGCTTCAACATCGGCATTCTGTATCGCGGCAACCGCGCCCCGTTTCAAACCGCGGCCGGGTCGAGCAACACGGACCTGTCGGAGCTGGAAAAGGACTTCGAGTTATGAGCGGCAAATCGGGTAGTCCAAAAGTCTCCAATCTCAACGATCTGCTGGCCGTCGCCTATCAGATCGAGATCGACGCGGTCGAGCGCTACAACGAACTCGCCGATCAGATGGAAACCCACAACAATCCGGAACTGGTCAAGGTCTTCCGCGACCTGGCCCGCGCCGAAGGCATCCACGGCGAGGAAATCCGTCGTCTTGCCGGCGATTTCGATGTGGTCAATCACGCGCTCCAGCTTGCAAGATTCCGGCCGACGGGGAGCCCGGAAGAGGCCGATCTCGATTCCGCGCATTATCTGATGACGCCCTGGCATGCCTTGCAGCTCTCGCTCGCCGGGGAAAAACGCGCGCTCGCGTACTTCACCTCTATCGTGGAGACTGCGAAGGACCCCAAGGTGAAGGCAATGGCTGCGGAGCTCGTCGAGGAAGAGGCCGAGCACGTTAATCTCGTGCATCGGCTGCTGCTCAAGTATCCGCGGCCGAGCGACTCGTGGGCTGACGATCTGGATCCGCCGGTATCTCAGGAGTAATAGGCTAGCGCGACGTGTTGCGTTCGTCCTTCACCCGCACAGCCTTGCCCTGCGAACGCGGCACCTCGCCTTCGGCTTTGACCACGACCTTGCACGTCACGCCGATCAAAGACTTGATGTGGTGGATGACCTCTTTTGCCTTGCGCGCGCGTTCGGCATCGGCGGAGGCCTCGCCTGGGGCGATTTCGACCTCGACCGTCATCGCGTCGAGGGCGCCCTCCCGCGTCAGAATGATCTGGTAGTGCGGTGCAAGGCCGGGAAATCCGACAAGAACCGACTCGACCTGCGACGGATAGACGTTAACGCCCCGGATGATAAGCATGTCGTCGTCGCGCCCGGTCACTCGCATGATCCGCACGTGTGTGCGGCCACATTCGCAAGGCTCGTTGCTGAGACGCGTGATGTCGCGCGTACGATAGCGGATCATCGGTTGAGCCTCTTTGGTCAGCGTGGTGATGACCAATTCGCCGGTCGCTCCCATCGGCAATGGTTGCAGCGTTTGGGGGTCGATCGTCTCGAACAGAAAATGATCTTCCCAACCGTGCAGGCCGGATCGAACGGCGTGGCACTCGCTGGCGACGCCCGGCCCCATGATTTCCGACAACCCGTAGACATCGACCGCCTTGAGGCCGAGCCGGTCCTGGAGATCGTCGCGCATGGCATCGCTCCACGGTTCCGCACCGAACAGACCGACCTTCAAGGACGAGCTTTTCATGTCGAAGCCCATCCGTTGCGCGACCTCGGCAATGTTGAGCGCGTAGGACGGCGTGGCGCACAGCACGTTCGCCTTGAAGTCGTTGATCAACGTAACCTGACGTTCCGTCCCACCGCCGGACGCCGGCACAACCGTGCATCCGAGCCGCTCGGCTCCGGAGTGCGCCCCCAGCCCCCCCGTGAACAGCCCGTATCCGTAGGCGTTATGAACAATATCGCCGGGCAGCGCGCCGGCGCTTGCGAAACACCGCGCCATCAGGTTCGCCCAGGTATCGAGATCCTGTTTGGTGTAGCCGACCACCGTGGGCTTGCCGGTCGTCCCCGACGAGGCGTGGAGGCGCAAAAGCTGCGTGCGCGGCACGGCAAACATCCCAAACGGATAATTATCGCGCAGATCGCCCTTTAGGGTGAACGGGAAACGGACGATGTCGGACAGGCTCTTGAAGTCGGCCGGCTGTACGCCTGCCGCGTCAAACTTCTTCCGGTAATGCGGTACAGTCGCGTAGACGCGTTCGAGCGTCTGTTTCAACCGCACAGTCTGCAACGCGGTCAGCGCCTCCCGCGGCATCGTTTCGGCGCCGGGGTCGTACATGAAGGTTTCCGCAGTTCTGGCTGCCGACCGCGTAGTCATGGCAAGTTCCTCTCCACTCGAATGCTCACAGAATCGACCAGCCCGGCTTGACCGCGGGTCCGGCAATGCCGGCCCCGCGAACCGGCGTCTGGGTCAGCGCAAAGCCCTGATTGAATGCAGCGCGGGTAACCAGGACGAATTTCAAGGCCGCGCCGGCCGCAGCGATGCATATCCCCGCGACGGCGAACAGAACGATCGGGGCTGCCGCCACCGCAAAGCCCGCTACGATCAGCACAGACGGCAAAGCGAATCCGATCGCAAAAAACCACGGTCTATAGGCACGAAACGCCGCCAATGTGCGCGTCGGCGCGCCCTCGGCTCCGAGCGCCGCTTGATACGACCGCCAAATCAAACCGCGTAGCCCAGCCAGGGCAACCGCGATAACGGCGGCCGGTTCGACCAGCGGCTGGAGCGTGGCGAACGGCGCGGTCGCCGCAAGAAACAGCCCGCTGCCTTCCGCCAGGCCGGTGGCGATCATCAGCGGCGCGATCCAGCTCGAACGCCAGGCCGGAATGCCTTTCGCTTCCTTCAGGATCATCGCCTGGCTGCCCAGGAACGTCACGGCGAGAACGGCGGAGACGATCAGCAGCGCGGGCGCTTGCAACCACAGCGCCAGCCCCGCCAGCGGGAAGAATGCGGCCGCGATCCAGGCTTCGCGGGACATCCAGGAGCGTCGCGGCTGACGCAAGACGTGGATGGACCTCAACGGCCGCCCGATCTTCAGCAGCACCATAAACAAGCCGAGCGCAACCACCCCCAGCGCCAGCCAGCCGAGCGGAGCAAGCCCGTCATACCGAAGGCTGGCGACCGCCACGAACACGAACAGCCCGCTGCCGATTCCGCCGCAGATGAAATTGCCGGCAGCCTTCCAATCCCAATGCTGTTGCTGCGAGGGTTCGACGCCGCGCGTGCGCAGTTGACCGCCGGCCGATGCAACGTCAGGCGCAGGACGCACCGTCTCCGGTTCCGGTTCTGGATCGTTCGCCTTCCCGTAGAGATAGTGGAAGCCCGGGTCGGTCCCGAGCTCCGCATGCATACGGAAGCTGCGCTGCTCGCGCAGTAGTCGCGAGACATTGCTGTTCGGGTCGTCGACGTCACCGAAATGCAGGGCATCCGCGATGCATGCGTTGACGCAAGCCGGCGTAGCCCGCGGATCGACCCCCGGCGCAAGACCGTTTTCGATGCCAAAATCGACCCGGTCGGAGCAGAACGTGCATTTCTGCGCTACCCCGAAACGGTCGGGAGCGGCACGCTCGATCTCGTTCTGTGTCGCGGCGTTATAGGCATAATGCGGCTCATGAACGAGGAACCGCGCCTGATAGGGGCAAGCGACCTCACAATAGGCGCAGCCGATGCACAAATCGTAATCAATCGTCACGATGCCGTCTGCACGCTGGCGTGTCGCCGTCGTCGGGCAGACATGCATGCAGGGCGGGTCGGCGCAATGCTGACAACCGACCGGAACGAAAATGCGGCTGACGTTCGGATAGACGCCCGCCTCGATGTCGAGCACCTTGCGCCACTGCACTGCCGGCGAAGTGGCATTGGCGTGCCGGCAGGCCGCGGTGCAGGTCTGGCAGCCGACGCACCGCTCCAGATCGGCCACCATGGCCCAGCGCGTCATACCGCAGCCTCCAACCGCGTGACCTTGACCTTAATGAGGTCGGCGCTCGATCCGGTCGCGTCGGTCAGATCAAGCATCATCGGCATGAGCGCATTCATGCTCGGGGCGCCGAACTCCTTGGCAAAAGGTGTCACCCAGTGATCGAACTGGCCGATCATCAGCAGCGTGTCGGGACGGATGCCCTCACACAGCATGACCCGCCCTTTGGTCTGGTCGAGCGGGGAACGGACCTCCACGAGGTCGCCGTCGGCGACACCGAGGCGCTCGGCCGCCGCATGATTCATGACGACGTTGCCGTGACCGGCGACATTGTCCGCCACTTCCTTGATGAGCTGGATGCCGACATTGCCACCCCAGGAATATTGCATGCTGCGGGCGGTGATCAGCCAGAATGGATAATCGGCAATGCGCACCGAAAAGTGTTTCTCCAGCGCGGTTTCCCACAAAGCGTTGAGATCGTGCCACTGCGGCAGCGGCTCGTATTCGCGCAGCTGTTTGTCCCACCAATGGATGCCCGTCTCGTGCAGACGCCGGCCGAGCTGCTTGCCGATGCGGAACAATTGCTCCTGGTAAGGCTGCTCGAAACGCAGCCCCTCCGCGACGAGTTTCGGATACAAGTACCACTGCAACCGCGGAAACGGCTTCACACGGAATCCGTGCTCGCGGAACCAGGCAAGCCCTTGGGACTCGACGCCGTCGGTGATCTCCGCGCTGGCGGCGCGGCAACTCGCGTCCCAGATCGTCTCGACGTCGTGCACTTTATCGGGCGCGAGCGAGAAGTCGTAGTTCTTGCCAGAAAGCCTGACGCCGGCAGCCCCACGGTTGATCGCCGAATTGTACCCCTCAATCAGGCCCGTGCGGTGCGCGAGCTCGGTTGCTATCCACGTAAAGTCCTTCGCCTCCCCTTGCGGAGGCACCGCCGGAGCGCGCAGCGCAAAGCCTTGGTGGTCCCAGAACTGCTCGACATATTTCGTGCCGCCGATGCGCAGCAGCTGTAGGCCCTCGAGGTCGGTACAATCCGGCAGCAGCACGTCGGCCACATGGTTCGTCTCGTCCCGCGTATAGGCGAAGCAGACCACGAACGGAAACTTGGCCATCGTCTTGCCGACGGCATTGGTGTCCCAGAAGGAAACTGCCGGATTCGTGCGATAGACGAGCCAAACGTCCGGCGGCGTCGCCGCCGGCAGCTTGTCGAAATCCTCGCTCTGCATCATCCAGGCCAAATGCGTCGGGCCCAGCGCCTGGCTCCAGGCCGAGTCGGCGACCAGCGGCACCAGCGTCCGGTGCGCACTGCGTGCGGTTGGACGCGAGATCCAATCGGCCTTGCTGGTCGGGTTCATCGGATACTGCATGAAGCCGTCCGGCCCCGGCTTGACGCTCGACCAGCGATTGTCGGCCGGCCGGTTGAGCCTAACCGTCGTACCAAGCGTGCTGCCAGGCACTTCCAGCGCCCCGAACAGGCAGCCGATCAGCGTGCGGGCCCAGCAGCATTCATACCCACCCCAGCCGTTGTTGACCGTCTTGCCGAGCGAGATCGAAACCGGCCGCAACGGCAGCGTCATGCCTTCGATCTCGATCGTCTCGCCCACGCGCGCATGTTCGAGGAATTCGTTGGCGATACGGCGGATGGTGGCTGCCGGCACGTCGCAGATCGTTGCCGCCCATTCCGGCGAATAGTCCTTCACATGCGCGACCAGCTGCGCGAACGCGGTACCGACCGTCACGTCTTTATGCGGAATAAGCTCCTCGTCGGCATCCGCTTCGACGCCGCTGACGGCAAACGATCCTTCCAGAGCCGGCTCGATACTGGCGGTGTCGAACGGCACGGCCCGACCCGTCGCGGCGTCGATCATCAGCGGCTTGCGCGTCGCCGCGTCGCGCATGAACAGGCCATTCGGCCCGATCAAGTAGGGCGAGGCCGTGCGATGCTTGAGGAAGGGCAGATCGAGGCGGTCGCGGGGGTGTTCGTGCAGAAAGACGTGAATCATCGCGAACAGAAACGCCGAGTCGGTCTTCGGCCTTATCGGAATCCATTCCGCCGAACACGCGCCCGTCACGGAGAGATGGGGTTCCACTTGCACGCGCTTCATGCCGCGCTTGCGGGCATCCGCGTGGCGCTTTACGCCGCACACCCCGCCGGACGCCTCGACATTGGCGCCGAAGGAAACAAGGTACTCGCACAACGGCGTGTCCGGCGAAACCGTGAAGCCGCGATGCCACAGTTCACCATAAAGATGCTCGGAGTGATAGCACTTCACGCCCTGCCCCGAGCCGAAGCTCATGTCGATCGGGCCCCAGGCCGCCAAGAACGCAGGCAAAGTTCCCATGTAGGCGGTCGGCGTGCCGCCGCCGCCGAAGCTCGCGGCAACGCGCGGATAGCCTGTTTCGTCGGTGAGACCCGCCGCACGCACGGCGTTGAGCTTGTCGGCGACGAGCCCCAACGCCTCTTCCCAGGAGATGCGAACGAAGCCAGGATCTTCGTTACGACCCTTCTTCGGGTTCGTCCGTTTCATCGGATAGAGAACCCGGTTGGGATTGTACACCTTCTGCACCAGCCCAAACGCTTTCACGCAGGCCTTGCCGCCGGCCGGATGGACCGAAGCCGCGTCGAAATTCGGGGCGACTTCGGTGGCGATGCCGTCCTCGACGCGCACTTTCAATAAATCGGGCCCAGCGACGCACTGGTAGCAATAGGTCGAGACAGTTCGCTCGTTGTGGGCGGGTTTGCCCGGCATCGTGGTGGTCATCCCGCTACGGCGAGTTTGGCCGCCTTCGCTTTCAGGCGCTCGACGGTTTTGTTGACGTCCACCACGAAACGGCCGTGCGTTCCGGCGCAGATCTGATCCATATTGTCCTTGGCCGATATCTCAAACGTAACCTTGCGCCCCTCCACCGCGGCCACGGTGACCGTGATCTCGACCGACATACCGAGCAGCGTCGGTGCAAGGTGCTTGATCGCGACGTCGGTGCCGACCGAGTCCTCTCCGGGGTCGCCATGATCGAGAATCAGCTGGCGGCAGGTCATTTCAATATCGCGCACCAGATAGGGGGTGCCATAAACGCGGCCCTCCTCCCCCATGAATCCAATCGTACGGTCGCGGTCGACCTCGATACGGCTGACCCGCGACAATCCTGGACGAAGGCTCTCCTTCATCATCATCCTCCTCGCCTTACGGCCGCACTAGGCAATAAGTACATGATATTTCCGGTCTTTCGACTTGACCAACGTCAATCCTAGAACATTTTTAGATGCCTAAATAGGCTTCTTTGACGCGACGATCGGCCTGTATTTCGGCGGCCGCCCCGCTCAGCGTTACCCTACCCGTTTCCAACACATAGGCGCGGTTCGCGATGGCAAGCGCAGCGCGCGCATTCTGTTCAACCAAGAGAATCGTCAGGCTGTCATCTTTAAGTCCGCAAATCACAGAAAGCACCTGATCGACCAAATTCGGGGCCAAGCCCATCGACGGCTCGTCCAGCAACAGCAGCCGTGGCTTTGCCATCAGTGCGCGCCCAATCGCGAGCATCTGCTGCTGTCCGCCGGAAAGCGCGCCGGCCGGCACTTCCATAATCGCTTTGAGCATCGGGAACAGTTCGCAGACCCGCGCAAGGTCCCGTTCCAGATCGACGTCGCGACGCAACCATGCGCCGAGCCTCAGATTGTCCTTCACGGATAAAGGCCCAAACAATTGCCGGCCTTCCGGCACCTGCGAGATGCCGGCCGCCACCCGCGCGTGCGCGGACAGCCGCTCGATCGGCTCGCCTTCGAACCGGATCGAGCCGCCCGTGATCGGCTGAACGCCGGAAATGGCGTGCATCAGCGTGGTCTTGCCGGCGCCGTTTGCACCGATCAAACTGACGATCTCTCCGGCATCGACGTGCAGCGAGACGCCGTGCAGAACCTCGATGCGGCCATACGCGCTTGTGACGTTCTCAATCGAGAGCACGATCGGCCTCCTGCGAACCGTGCACGCCCAAATAGACTTCGATCACCGCCGCGTTCGACCGTACTTGCTCGGGAGTGCCCTCGGCGAGCGTCCGGCCGCTTGAGAGCACATGAACCCGGTCCGAGATGTTCATGACAAGACGCATGTCATGCTCGACCAGCACAACGGTGACGCCGTCCTTCACGATGGAGCGGATGACGCGGTCGATTTCCTGCGTTTCGACAGGATTGCAGCCGGCGGCCGGTTCATCGAGCAGCAGCAGCTTCGGCTCGCTGGCGAGCGCGCGTGCGATTTCGAGGCGCTTGAGGGCGCCGTAGGCGAGCGAACTGGCCGGACGATCTGCTGCTTCGGCGAGGCCGACACGCGCAAGCGCCGCACGCGCCGCCTCGCGGGTCGCCTCATTCTGGCGCGCCACCGATGGCAAATGCAGCAGGTCGGCCATGATTCCGGTCCGCTCATGACGATGACGGCCGACCATCACATTCTCCAGCACCGACATTCGGGAGAATATCTGCAGATTCTGAAAGGTCCGCGACAGCCCTCTCCGCGAGAGCTGGTCGGGCGCAACGCCTGTGACCGTTTCACCGGCAAGCCGGATGTCGCCGTCCGTGGGAGTGTAGATACCCGACATCAGGTTGAATAGCGTGGTCTTGCCGGAGCCGTTCGGCCCGATGATCGAAAACACTTGGCCGGATTCGACGGCGATGTTCACTCCGTCGACGGCCCGCACCCCACCGAAAGAAATGCTGAGCCGATCGGTCTGGAGGATCATCATTTGCGCCACCCAGCAAATGCCGCGGCAAGGGACGGCACGATGCCCCGGCGCAAGAAGATCATGAAGACCATCACGATCAGCCCGAGCATCGCCTGCTCGTACTCGTGAAAGATGGTGAGCGCCTGCGGCAGCACGACTAGCACGGCCGCGCCCACCAGGGAGCCTACGATCGATCCCATGCCGCCCAGCACGACCATGGCGACCAGTTCGATCGACCGCAGAAATCCGGCCACGTCCGGCGTAACGTGGCCATTGAACAACGCCAGATAGGATCCGGCGACGGAGGCGTACACGGCTGAGATTGTGAAAACCGTAAGCTTCTTGCGCGCCACGTCGACGCCAAGCACGAGCGCAGCAATCTCACTGTCATGAATGGCCTGCAGCGCGCGGCCGGTCGGGCTGGACATCAGGTTGAGCGCGAGAACAAAACCGGCGACCAGAGTCGCGCCCGTGATCCAGTACCAGGCGTTCGAACCGCGGACCTGCCAACCGAAAAGCGTCAGCCTGGGAACGCTCAAGCCGTCCGGACCGCCGGTCCAGCCTGCCTCGTTGGTCAACACGATCGCGACCAGCAATCCGAATCCGAGCGTTGCGACGGCCAGATAGTGCCCTTTGAGCCTCAGAATCGGCCGGCCAACCAAGAAGGCAATGACGCCGGAGAGCGCTGCGCCGGCGAACAGCGACAGCCACGACGGCAGCCCAAAATATACCGGGCCGATGACGACGGAGTACGCGCCGATACCGAGAAAGCCGGCGTGGCCCAGACTCACCTGCCCGGCAAAACCCATGAGCAGGTTGAGGCCCACGACAGCCAACGCAAAAATGAAAACAAGCGCGCCGATGCGATAGTAGTACGCCGATGGAAAAAAATACGGCAAGACAACCAGAATTGCCGCGATGGCTATCGCCGGCAGCAACCGCATTTCGAGCAGCTTGTGCAAAACCTACACCCGCTCAATTTTAGCGCGGCCGAACAAGCCCTGCGGAATGACAATCAAGACGACGAGGATGATCAGAAAGGCGACCGCATCCTTGTAATTCGAAGAAAGATAGCCCGCCGCAAAGGCCTCAAACATTCCAATCAGAAGGCCGCCGACCACGGCTCCCGCCGCGCTGCCGATGCCACCGAGCATGGCCGCCGCAAATCCCTTCAGCGCCAGCAATGTTCCCGCGTCGTAACTGGTCAACGCGATCGGCGTAATAAGAATGCCGGCAACCGCCCCGATTGCCGCCGACACCGCAAATGAGAAATCGACAATGCGCCGCGTATCGATGCCGATGAGTCGCGCCGCCAGGCGATTAGCTGCTGTCGCGAGCACGGCCTTGCCGAGCAAGGTGCGATCGATGAACAGCCAAAGCAAAACCACGATGACCGTCGCGCTTCCCAATACGACAAGGCTTTGCGGCAGAATGGCTGCGCCGCCGAACTGAATAGGCTCGGCGGCGAACAGCGGGGGCAAACTATGAAAGCGCCTGTCGAAAACGATCTGGGCTACACCGCGCAGAAAGATCGAGGCGCCGATCGTGATCATGATCAACGCCACCGGACTCGCCCCGCGTGCGGGCTCGATCGCGAAACGATGCAGCGCTAATCCTACGGCGGTGGTGGCGACGACCGCGATAAGCGCGGCAAACGGCAACGGGACGCCGGCAAGCGCCATAAAGACTGTCGTCATCCCGCCCAGCATGACGAACTCGCCCTGGGCGAAATTGATGATATCCGACGCCTTGTAGATCAACGTGAAGCCAAGGGCGACCAGCGCGTAGATGGCGCCTACGGTCAACCCCGAAGATATAAACTGCAGTAGTTCGGCCATCGCGTCGAAGGCCCTGTATGGCTCGGGTTCAATAGCGGCGGTGGCCTCTCGGGCAGGCTCTGGCGAGCCTGCCCGATCTTCGTCTTATGTGCCGGGGACCAACGTCCAGTCGCCCCCCTTGATCTCCAGCATACGGAACGCCGACAGGTCGAGACCCATGTGATCTGTCGGCGACATGTTCACGATGCCGCCGGTCCCGACGTATCCTTTGGTCCGCTCAATCTCGTCGCGAACCTTCGCCTTGTCGGCGCTTTTCGCACGCTGCATCGCCTCAACGAGGATCATGAGGCCGTCATAGGCATGGCCGCCAAAAGTCGAGACCGCCTGCCCGCTTTTCTGTTGATACGTGCGTGAGTAGTTCACAACGACGGACTTCTGCGGATCGCTGCTCGGAAGCTTTTCCGCAATGAGCAGCGCCGCCGCGGGCAACCGCACGCCTTCGGCTGCGGGGCCGGCAAGATCGATGAACTGCTTGGAGGCCACGCCGTGGCTCTGGTACAGCGGCTGCGTCATTCCGAGTTGACGGTAATTGCGCGTCACGATCGCCGGACCTTGACCGAAGCCCGGATTAACCACGGCCTGCACGCCCGGCTTGTTGCGGATATTGGTGAGCTGCGGCGTCATATCGCTGTCGCGCGGTCCGTAACTCTCCTCGACAGCGATGTTGATTCCCGCCTTGGGGGCGACCGCGACGCACTGATCGCGCATCGACTTTCCAAAAGCGTCCGTACCCGAGATAAGCGCGATCGTCGTCAGTTTGCGGCTTTTGAGATCGCCGAAAATCTTCTCGCAGGCCATCTTGTCGGTGTGCGGCGTCTTGAAAACCCATTTGCGAACGGGCTCAACAATCTGAATTGCTCCGGCCAACGAAATGAACGGGATTTTGGCGTCTTCAAAGACCGGGATCATGGCGAGCGTCGCGCCGGTGGTGCTGCCGCCGACCATGGCCACGATCTTGTCTTCTTCGACCAGACGGGTCGCGAAGGTGCGCGCATTGTCGGCACTGCCGGCGTCATCGTAAATGACCAGTTGTAGCTTCTGGCCGTTTACCCCGCCTTTTGCATTGATCTCGGCAACATAGATTTCCAGCGTTTTCTTTTCCGGATCGCCGAGAAACGACGCCGGTCCGCTCACGGAAAGGACGGCGCCAATCTTGATTTGAGCGGACGCCTGGTGACCCACGCCCAGCAGGGCGAGGAGGCCGACAGCGGCGGTCGCGGTAAAGCGTTGCAATGCCTTCATAGGACTCCCCCCATTGATGTTATCTGAATACGTTTAGTAGATATCAGGCCGAAGAACACGTCTAGTAGATATCTGGTCGAAACGAACCGGGACTTGACCGAATTCAAGGCAGGGGCCACCCTGCCAAAGGTCTAGTGACGGTGAACCAGCAGGGCGGCTCTGTTCGCCGGGGCTTGCAATGCCGATAACGGATAGCGTACGCCTCGCGGCCGTTATTTATCAGACAGGCTTCCAAATCGACGACTTCTTGACCCGCGTCGCCAATCTGCTGCGCGCGGATCACGTCGGCGTCGGCGGCGTGCTGCAAGAAAATGCCCGCGGCGCGGATTTTTGTTCGGCCATGACCGTTGTCGACCTGGCGTCGCAGAGCCGTTTTCCGATCTCGCAAGTGCTGGGGTCCCAGGCCCAGGGATGCCGCCTCGATGCCCGTGGGCTCGCCGATATGGCAGCGCTGATCGAGCGGACGCCCACCCGCGACATCGAGCTTCTTATCCTCAACAAATTCGGCAAAGCCGAAGCAGAGGGAGGCGGCCTCCGCTCAGCTTTTGAACGGGCCATTGAGTCCGGCATCCCGGTCGTAACCGCGGTGAGACCGCCCTATACTGAGGCCTGGTCGCATTTTCACGGACGGCTTGCCGTCGATCTCGCACCGGATCTCGACGCGGTCCTCGCCTGGTGTCGCGACGCTGTCTACGAGTTGCGACGGAGCCGCAAGCAGCCAACCGCCGGCCAGCGGTGATTCATAGGACCTCGTCGATGGAGAAAAACGACATCGCAGCGATCGGCATTGTTACCGTATCCGATCGGGCCAGCGCCGGGACCTACCGCGATGCAAGCGGTCCGGCAATTGAGGAGTTCCTGCACGACGTCCTGACGACACCGTGGCGTGCTGTGCGGCGTCTCGTCCCCGATGGCGTTGAAAGCGTCCGTGACGCGTTGATCGATCTAGCCGACCGCGAGAAATGCGCGTTGATCTGCACGACGGGCGGCACCGGACCGGCGCCACGCGATCTGACACCGGAAGGCACGGAAGCAGCGTGCACGCGTCTGATGCCGGGATTTGGCGAGTTGATGCGCTCGGAGAGCTTGAAGCAGGTGCCGACCGCAATTCTATCCCGTCAGATTGCCGGCATTCGCGGAACCACCCTCATCGTTAACCTGCCCGGACGCCCCGCCTCAATCCGGTTCACGCTGCAAGCGGTGTTTCCGGCAATCCCCTATTGCCTCGACCTGATAGGCTCCCAGCGCATAGAGACCGACCCTGCCCGCTGCAAGGCGTTTCGGCCACCATCCTAATACCACCGAGCTTTATCGGCGCGGACTCACATGAGCTCCCCGCCGGCGACCACGATGCTCTGCCCGGTGATCGAGGCCGACGATGGCGCGCACAGCCAGCCGACCGCCTCCGCGACCTCTTCCGGGCGCACCAACCGCCCTTGAGGATTGTGGACGGTCAAGTCCCGCAGGGCCTGCTCTTTCGTTCGTCCGGTCTTGGTCATGATATTGCCGACCGCGTCCGCGACAATGTCCGTGTCCGTATAGCCGGGACATACCGCGTTGACGGTCACGTTGGTGCGTGCCAATTCGCGGGCTAGCGCCCGTGTCAGCCCGATGAGCCCGTGCTTTGCAGCGCAATAGGCCGCGACATAGGCGTATCCAGTCAGTCCGGCGGTCGAAGCGACATTGATAATCCGGCCATAGTCGCTCTTCATCATCGCCGGAACGACCTCGCGGGTGCATAGAAACGCGCCGGTCAGGTTGACCTCCATCAGGCGCTGCCATGTCGACAGATCGGTCTTGGCAAGCGGCGCAGCGGCCGCGATGCCGGCGTTGTTGACGAGGATTTGCGGCGGCCCGAAGTTGTCGGTCGCACGCGCGAAGGCGGCCGCAATCTGCGTCGGCTGGGCGATGTCGGTCGCTATCACGTGGGTCTTGCCGTTGAACTTCTGCGTGAGCGCGGCGGCCTGCTCGAGCAGACGCGCTTCGTCGCGGCTCATCAGCGTCAGATCGGCGCCAAGCCGCGCCAATGTCGACGCGATGGCTGCACCGATCCCGCGCGAAGCGCCGGTCACGACCGCATGCTTGCCGCGCAGGGGGGCGCTATGATTGTCGTTCCACGTTGATCCTGGGATGCTGTTCATACGCTCAATATGGCGGTCTGCCCGATGCACTCCTTGACCGAATTCAAGGGCGGCGCACAGAGGCTATGCGTTAGGCACCATTGCCTGCTGTCCAAATTCGGCCTTCAATCGGTCTTCTGCGGTTGCACCTCGATCTCCCTTGCCGTGCGTCAGCCGAAATCGGTTAAGCGTCCGGTCGAAAGATAACGGTCAGTAATGAATACGATGGACACAAAACAATTTCTCGCCCCCGGCGCCTTCATCGACAGCGCCTCGCCACCCGTCGTCGCCTTTGCGAAACAGGCGATTGCCGGGGCATCCGACCTGCGCGCCGCGGTCCTGCAGCTTTACGCCGCCGCCCGCGACGCCATCGCCTACGACCCTTATGTCGATTTCATCGACCCCGCGAACTATCGGGCAAGCGGGGTCCTGGCCGTGGGACGCGGCTTCTGTGTCGGCAAGGCCGCATTGTTCGCCGCCGGCGCGCGCGCGATCGGCGTACCCGCTCGGGTCGGCTATGCCGATGTGCGAAACCATCTCACCTCGCCTCGGCTGTATGAAAAGGTCAAAACCGACATTTTCATTTGGCATTCATACACCGAGCTTTATTTGTCGGGACGCTGGGTCAAGGCGACTCCGGCCTTTGATCGCGCGTTGTGTGACCGGGCTGGCCTCAAGCCGCTCGAATTCGACGGCGAAACCGACTCGCTGTTCCAGCCTTTCGATCCGGCTGGCCGCCAGCACATGGAATATCTGAAGGAGCGCGGCGCATTCGCGGATGTGCCCTACGACGCCATCAAGGCCGATTTTATCACAGCATATCCTGGCCTGATGAGCAGCAATGGACTGGCCGGCGACTTCCGGTCGGAAGTCGTCGCCCAGCCCCTGGACGCGTCGCTCCCGCAGTCTGAGGAAAAAGCGGGGTGATGTGTCCTCCTGCAATGGTGTGGTTGGCTCGATATTCATGCGGGCGGCTTGAAATGCCGGAGGGTATTTGAGCCGGCATCGAATACAACACGCACGCGGTCCGCGCTCAGCAAGTTCCTAATAATGTGTGGCTTGATGCGCGCCGCTTCATACTTGAGTGCGTTGGCGGCGCGGCATAAGCTTGATTTCAATCAAGGCAACGATATGAGTGGGGGGCTCTATTATTTACAATTGATATTTTGGGCTGTCTCCGAGTGAAAATTGCTTGCGTTCACGCGCATTCGTTACTTGTGCGCAGCAGCAATCACGCGTCGCTTTGTCGGGCATGGCTCTGAAAGCTTCGGCTCTGAAAGCTTCGATGCGGGAGTTTAACGTCGTTTGCCCATAGACGGTTTCAGTCCAACGGGCGCACAGAATTATCAACAATCAAGCCAACTGAGGCAGAGGAACACTCCAATGCTATCCAAACCGATGACGATTGCGATTGCCTCGCTCACCTTAGGTGCCCTTGTCGCGGGCAGTGCACGAGCGCAAGACACCGTAAAGATTGGCTTGGTCATATCGATGACCGGGCAGCAGGCTTCGAC